>JACCRW010000406.1 GCA_013813345.1 Actinomycetota bacterium | reverse complement strand
CTAGTAGGGCTCATCGCTACGCTGAATCGATGCCGTTCTTCATCTGCCCGAACTGCAAGAATCGCTCGCTCGACCACGACGGGAAGCAGGGAATTTTCGATCAGGCCGTCTCCTGTGAGCGCTGCGGCTTCGGGTTCCTCTTCGAGTTGCTCGACGACTACTACCCTGGCCCGAACGCGGGCCTCGTCGCCTGCGACGGAACCGGTCGAATCCTCGCCGCCGGTCGCGGCGTCTTCGAGCTCACCGGGTTCCGCGAGACGGAGCTGATGGGAAAGGACGTTGTCGAGGCGTTCGGGCTCGCCGGATTCGAGGCCGAGCGCAATCCGGTCGCGCTTGCGCTCGAGTGGGGCGTGCGCCGCCTCGACGAGCGGATCGACCTACGGACGCGCGCCGGCAGCGTCAAGGCGGTGTCGGTCGACGTCTTTCCGGGTTACGACGGCGACGGAGGCCTACTCGTCTCGCTCTCGCCGCGGCGGGCGACCAGGCCTCGCGTCCCCGACTAGCGCCCTCGTCCGTCGACGCCTCAGCACCATTGGACGATCGGCGTCCAGCACCGGGACGGAGCGAAAGTCGGACCCCCAATGGGGGAGCGGGGCCCCCACTTGGAACGCTAGAGAAGAAGCTCACACGGCTGTGTCACGAGTCTGTGCCGATTCTGTGACATCGACGCGGCTCGACGGGCAGAGCGCGTTCACCACGCATACATCGCACCGAGGCCGCCTGGCATCGCACACCCTGCGGCCGTGCCAGATCAGGAGGTGCGGAAAGCGGCCCCAGTCCGCCCGCGGCACGAGCTTGACGAGATCGCGCTCGATCTTGACCGGATCCTCCTCTCGCGTCAGCCCGAGCCGCTGCGAGAGCCGGCGGACGTGCGTATCGACGACGATGCCCTGAGGATCGCCGAGCTCGGCCGCGACGACGTTCGCCGTCTTGCGCGCCACCCCCGGGAGCCGCAGCAGCTCCGGGAGCGTTCGCGGCACGACGCCGCCGAACTCCTCCAGCAGCATGTGCGCCGTTCCGCGCAGAGATTTCGCCTTCTGCCGGAAGAAGCCGGTCTCGTAGATGTCCCGCTCGAGCTCCTCCTGCGGCACCGCGAGATAGTCCTCCGGCCGCCCGTACTTCGCGAACAGGCGCTCGGTGACGCGATTCACGTTCACGTCGGTCGTCTGGGCCGACAGGATCACGGAGAAGAGCAGCTCGAGCTCGGTTCGGAAGCGCAACGCGATCGTCGCGTCGGGGTGCTCCTCGGCGAGTAGCTCGACGATCGGGTGGATCCGATCCCGCCGACGCCCCACCGCGCGGCGGGCCTCGGCCACGAAGCTACGAGCCACGCATCGCCTCGAAGTGCTCCGTCGCCTCGGCGGCCGACGGCGGGATGGCGACGGTGTCAGCGAAGTCATCGGCATCGGGCAGGCCACTCGCGCGGATCGCGGCCGCCGCAGCGTCAGTGGCGTACGGCGTCCGGCGAAGCTCGACGCCGGGCCCGAGGAGCGCCCAGCGTGCGCCGGGGTCGTCCTCGTAGGGAAGGCCGACGCTCCCCGCGTTCACGAGCCGTGTGCGGCCGATCCTCCGTTCGTACTGGACGTGGGTGTGCCCGCAAACGACCGCTTCGGCCTCCGTTCCGGCAAGAGCTTCTGCGACATCGTTAGCCGGGGTGCTCCGGGTCACGATCTCGTCGTCGCGGCGCGGTGAGGCGTGGCAGAACAGAATCCTGCCGAGCCCGTCGACGAGGATCTCGACGGACAGCGGGAGCTCGGCGATCAGCTCGAGCTGGCTCGGAGTCAGCGTCGCCGCGCACCAACGATCTCTTTCGCTCTTGGGCTCGAGGATGTCCCGCTCGCAGTTGCCGCGCACCAGCACTGCGCCGCGGCGACGCAGCAGCTCGAGACACTCGCCCGACCACGGACCCCAGACGATGTCACCGCCGCCGACGATTGCGTCCACCCCGGCGCTGTCGACCTCGGCAATCACCGCCTCGAGTGCCGGCAGGTTCCCGTGGATGTCGTAGAGGGCCGCTACTCGCATCAGTGCGAGAGCGCGGCGAGTGCGGGCGGCCGCGTGGGAGCGCCACGAAGTCGTGGCCCGGCACAGACGACGTCGAGCGCGGGACAGCCGGCGCAGGTGAACTCGCTCGGCGTCGGCAGGAACTGGCCTGCGCGGATGCGCGCGATCGCCTCGGAGAGCTCGGCCTCGAGCTCCGGCAGGTCCTCGCGGGAGAACGTCCGGGTCACGACGGCGTCGGGCCGCTCCAGGAAGTGGTAGACGACCTCGACCTCCTCCACGCCCGCACGGAAGCACGCAAGCGCGTAGACCAGCCGCTGTAAGCGGTAGTCGGCCTCGACGATCTCGTCGGGACCGCCCTCGGCCAGGGAGTTCGTCTTGTAGTCGAGGACGAGCGCACGAGCTCCATCGCGCTGAAGCACGTCGAGCCGTCCATGCAGGAGCACCCCTTCGTGCTCGAACGCGAACGGGCGCTCCGGCCGCGCTCCTGCGAGCCCCGCGATCCGGCGGGCCAGCTCCGACTCGCAGTAGGCGTCGACGAAGCCCGCGATTCGCTCCAGCTCCTCGTCGGTAACGCCCGGATACCACCCCCGCACGCGCTCGATGTCCGGCGGCTCGGGCGCACGCAGATCGACGAGCTCAAGTAGGCGGTGCACCGCGTCCCCCACCTCCGTCGCCGCAAGACCGGTGTTCCCGGGCAGCGCACCGCTCGCGTCGGCGGGCCGCATCCCAACGACGCGCTCGGCGTAGTAGCGATAGGAGCAGCGCTCGAAGAGCGCGAGCGCGCTGTAGGAGAGTCGCTTGACGTCGTGGAGCAGCGGTGCCGGAAGCGGCACGATCGGGGCGAGCGCGGGCGCGAGCGGCGGCAGTGGGGGCGCGTTCTCCGGCGAGAAGAGCGCCAGCTGCCCTGTCTCGCCGGCGAGGGTCTCCTCCGCTGCCGGCTCCGGGTCGGGCTCGAGCGCATCTCCGCGATCGACCCGCAGCAGCACCCGTGCGCCCTCCCGCTCGAGCTCGACGAGCCCGGTCGCCGCGACAGCCTCCTCGGTGCAGGCGAGCCGGTTCAGAACCCAACCGATCGGCGTCCTCTCATCGGCCTTGCGGCCGGGGTCGATCGAGCCCGAGACGATAAGCCGGTCGATCGCGCGCGTCATCGCCACGTAGTAGAGGCGCAACCGCTCAGCCTCCTCCTCGGCCTTTCGCACCTCGCGGACATCCTCGTAGCCGAACGCCGGGTAGCGCACGCCCGTCGCGGGGTCGGCGACCCGGAAGCCGAAGCGCCCATCGGCGAGGCAGAGGATCTCGTCGGCGCCGGGCGCATTCCGGTCGCGACCCGCGTCCGCGACGACCACGACCTTGAACTCGAGGCCCTTGGCTGAGTGGATCGTCAGCAGCCTGACCGCGTCCGCCCCCTCCTCCTCGGCCGCCGCGTCGCGCTCGCCGGCGCCCACCGCCTCCTGCTCGGAGACGAACCGGACGAAGCCCTCGACGTCCGGCCCGCGTAGCTCCTCATAGGAGCGGGCAAGCCGCGCCAGCTTGCGGAGGTTGGCGTAGCGGCGGCGCCCGTCCCACTGGGCGAGGACCGCGAGGTCGTAGTCGTGATCGGCGACGATCCGCTCGCACAGCCGCTCCAGGGAGAGGCGCGCCGAGGCCTCCGCCAGCCGGTCGAAGCGCTGCCTGAACGCACGCAGCAACCGCTCATCGCGGTCCGTGAGCCCCTGCGGGACCGCGCGCTCGATCCCCGTGAAGATCGGCCGCCGGCCCGCAGCGCGGCGGACCAGCAGCAGCGCATCGTTCGAGACCCCGACGAATGGCGATGCGAGCACGGTGACGAGCGCCTCGTCGTCGTAGCGATTGTGCAGCAGGCGCAGATACGAGAGCAGGTCGACGACCTGCTGCTGGCCGAAGTAGCCGCGGCCGGTAGCCCGATAGGTGGGGAGGCCCGCCGCGCGGAGCTCCTCCTCGTACCACTCCGCGTCGGTGCCGGCGGCGAAGAGGAGCACGATCTCCCCCGCGCTGGCAGCACCGCTCGAGACGATCTCCTGCACGCGCCGTGCGACGTGCTTCGCCTCGGCGCGGCGCCAGTGCAGCCCGCTGTCCTCATACGCCGACTTCTCTGTGACGAGCAGCTCGACCGGCGTGCCGAAGACGGGATCGACGAACTCGCCCGAAGCAGCGAGCTCCTGGAACTCGTTGCCGAACTCGGCGGCGAAGAGGTGGTTGACGACGCGCAAGACCTCCGGCCGGGAGCGGTAGTTGCGCGTCAGCGGGAGCAGCGTCGCCGCTGCGGCGCGCCGCTCGCGGAAGACCTGGACGTCGGCGTGTCGGAACCCGTAGATCGACTGGAACTCGTCGCCGACGAAGAAGACCTCCGTCCCCGGGCCGGTCAGAAGATCCACCAGGTCGCATTGGAGGCGATTCGTGTCCTGGAACTCGTCGACCATGATCGAGCGGAAGCGGAGCTGCTCGCGCTCCCGGATCTCCGTCCGCTCGCGCAGCAGCTCGCGGGCGCGGAGCTGGAGATCCTCGAAGTCGAGCGCAGACTCGCGATCCTTCGCCTCGGCGTAGGCCTCGGCGAAGCCGCGCAGGAGCTCCTGCAGAAGCGCGCGGTCGCGGAGTGCGAGCTCGTCGAGCGCGGCCTGCTCCACGGCCTTGCGCGCTTCCTCGTAGCTTGCGGCGCGTTCGCCCTGTGCCCGCAGCCCGCTCAGATCGAGCAGCCGCTCCGGTAGCTGGGGCGCGGCCGTCAGGCTGACCGCTTGCGCGGCAGCGGCTCGCGCGAGCTCGGTGCCTTGCGCGTCTCCGGCCAGACAGCGAGCGGCCTCGGCCAGCTCGGCGAGCCGCGCCTCGAGACCGGGTCGTTGCCCCAGCTCGAGCTCGAGCGGCCGCCCCGCCGAGCGCAGGGTCTCGTAGACGCTCGTCAGCATCCGCCGCAGGCCCGAGGCGCCGTAGGTCGCGAGGAGCTGCAGCCGCTCCGCCTGCTCGGAGGAGCAGAACTCGACCAGCGCCTCCTCGAACGCCTCGCTGCGGAGTACGCGTCCCTGACTCTCGTCGAGGATCCGGAAGCGCGGATCGAGCCCGGCCGCGAAGGGATGGGCCTTCAAGAGCCGCAGACAGAAGCCGTGGATGGTCGAGATCCAGGCGCCGTCGAGCGAGCGGGCGAGATCGTGCCGGCCGAGCTCGGCGAGCCGCGCCCGGATCCGGCCGCGCAGCTCGCCCGCAGCACGCTCGGTGTACGTGATCACGAGCAGCGACTCGATGTCGAGCCCCCGCTCGCAGACGGCCTCCACGAAGCGCTCGACGAGCACCGTCGTCTTGCCGGTGCCTGCGCCGGCCGAGACGAAGACCTGCCCGCGCGCCGCGATCGCCGCGGCCTGCTGCTCGTTGGGCAGCTTCACGCGCGCTTGATCCGGCACATCCGCCAGAGGTCGCACCAGGCCGGGCACTCCCCGCCCTTCGGGTCGTGGAGCACGTCACCCGCCTGGATCCGCTGCGCAAGGCCGAGCGCCAGCTCGCGGGCACCCTCGACCCGACCCCAGAAGCTCTCCTCGTCGAGATAGTCGTTCTTCGCGAAGCCGGGAATCCCGTCATCCTTCGCCTCGAGCCGTAGGAGCCCGCGGGCCCGCCGCTCCCCGGCGAGCGGCCGGTAGAGGCCGCCGAGCGGCTCGATTCCGACGAGATCGCGGAGGACGAGCATGTAGAGCGGGATCTGGAGCCGCAGCTCCTTCTCGATTTCCGTGGCTGAGTGACCGGTGCGTCCGGACTTGTAGTCCTGCACGATTCCGCGAGCGCTGCCGGGATCGACGTCGATCCGGTCGATCTTGCCGGAGAGCGAGATTCCCTCCCCGAGGTCGAGCCCCCGCTGGAGCTCCGGCGCCGAACGCTCCGAGCCGAAGCCGACCTCGAAGCGCCGCGGTACGAGCGGGAGCTCCGACTTGGCCTCGTCGCGAACGAGCTGCTCGAGATCGCGGCGGAGGCTCTGCTCAAGCTCGCGTCGCTCGAGCTCGCCCATCTCGAGCTTCACTCCGGCGAGCGCGCCCTCGAGGCACTCCCCGAGGAACTCGAGCGACCGCTCGAGGAGCGACTCCTCGACCCGGTCCGAGCCGACCGCCTTCGGCAGCCCCGCGTAGAAGCGATGGAGCGTCGTGTGCGCCACCGAGCCTCGGAGCATCGCGTCCACCTTGCGGTCGATCGTGTGCGGATCGATCAGGCGCTCGAAGAACCAGGCCGAGGAGCAGTCGGCGAATCGCTCGAGCTCGGTGACGTTGAACGTCGACTTGGCCGAGAGCTCGCCGAGCACGCGCGGATGCACGAGCCGCGTGGGCTTCGCAAACGCTCGCTTCGCCCGGTCGAGCCGGCGCTCCCAGCCGTTCGCCACCGCCAGCGCCTCGGCCTCGATCGGCTCCTCGGCGGCGAGCCGGGCCAGCGCGCGCAGGCGCTCGCGCTCGGACGGCGCGTCTTCGACCGACCAGGTGAGCCGGGAGAGCGGCCTCTGCCTGGTCCAGCGAGCTACGTCCTCGGGCTCGAAGAGCGCCGCCACCTCGTCCCAGAACGGGCTCGGCTCGCGCGGGCTGCCCTCATCCGTCGCCGCCTCGCGAACGAGCGTGAGCCGGCGCGTTGCCCGCGTGCAGGCGGTGTAGAAGAGATAGCGATCGCGTGCGACCGGATCGGGCCGTGCCAGCCGCGCACCCGTCCGACCGTCGAGGTCTGCACGTGCCTCGTCGTCGAGGAAGGGCGAGGCCTGCCCGCGCCGAGGCAGGCTCCCCTCCTCCAGCCCGAGCACGAACACCGCGTCGAAGCGCCGCGTCCTCGCGCGGTTGAGGTCGAGCACGGCCACCCGGCCCGTCTCGCCAACTCGGGCAAGTCGGACCTCAGTGCGCTCGAGCGCCGCGAGCACCTCGTCCGGATCGAGCGCGCCGCCCAGGCCGACCCAGCCGTCGAGCTCGTCCAGCGTCCGCGCCACCGCATCGAACGCTCGGAGGTCATGCTGCGCCGCGGCGGTGGCGGGAGGCGCATCGAGCCCGTGCGCGGCGCGAGTCATCGTCTCGATCAGCCCCCGGACGGCGGCCACCGGGCTCCCGGCGCTTCGAAGCGCCTCGAGCGCGGGGATCGGCTTGCCGTCACGCAAGCGGTTCGTCTCCTCTTCGACGAGCGCCCCCTCCGAGACACCTCGTCCGCGCAGCCGTCCCTCGAGGAAGTCGACGTTCGCCCGGCCGAACCCGGAGAACGGCGAGCGGAGAAAGGCGTAGAGGTCGCGGCGGCCGCCGTCCTGCCAGGCAAAGCGGAGCAGAGCGAGTAGCGACTGGCCGAACGGCGTCTGCCCCAGGCGCGCGCGGCCTTCGACGGCAAACGGGATCCCCAGCGTTCCGAGGACCGTCTCGACGGGTGCGCGCCAACGCTCGAGGGAAGGGACGACGAGTGCGATCTCGTGCAGCGGCGTCTCCACAGCCGAGAGCTCGCGGATCTCCTCGGCGACGAGCTCGAGCACGCCGCGCGCCCCCGAGCCCTCGAAGAAGCGGATCGCCCCTGCGAGCTCCGGGCCCGCCGGCGGCTCGTCCGCGAACAGGAACCGCTCGACGTGGGCGAGCGCCGGGTGACCGTACTCTCCCGAGCGAGCCGCGAGCTCCTCGATCCGGCCGTCGGCGAGCGAGGCGAGATCCTCGACCGTCCGCTGGAGCGACGCGAAGGCCGCTCGTCCGGGCTCGTAGGGAAGCGACACGGTCACGCTCGCGCGGCCGGCGAGGCTCTCCAGGAGCGCCCACTCGGCGCCGGTCAGATCCTCGAAGCCGTAGGCGAAGACCGGACGGCCGTCCCAGGCCTCGAGCTCGGAGCCGAGTCGCTCGACGGCACGCCGACGCAGGACGTCGCGATCCCACAGCTCGAGCGCGTCCAGCTCAACCCGGTAGGCCGCGTAGAGCCCGGCGAGATCACCGTCCAGCTCTTCGGGGTCGAGCAGGCCGGACTCGAGCTCGCGCAGGGTCGCGAGCAGCGCATCCGCGAAGCCGCCGAACCGCGCAGACCGGCCAAGCCCGTTCAACGTCGTTCGGGCGAGAGCGCGGCGCACGAGCAGCGTCTGCTGCGCCTCGCCTGCGACGGGGCGGGCGTCCGCTGCTCCGAGCGCGAGCTCCCGGAAGAGGTCGTCGAAGGTGCCGATCGAGCCTGACAGGAGCGCTCCCGACCTCGTCAGCAGGTCTCGCTCGACCCGCTCGACGTCCGCCGCGTTCGGCACGATCAGAACGGGATCGCGCTCGATCGCCTCGAGGTACGCGTCCAGGAGCCGCGCGATCTTTCCGGCCTTCGCCGGACCCACGACGAGGGCAAGAGCCATCCAGCCATCCTAGTCCGGGGCCTCGACGGCCCCTGGCTCCGCGGCGAGAAGTTCGAGCAAAGAGCGGGAATCGGGGCGGGCTCGGCCCGTTCCGATTCCACTCCTACCAGGAGGGCTTGGCGGCTAAGCGGTGGCGGACTTCGGTCGGCGGCCGCGCCGAGCGACCTGGCGGCCGCCCATCTTCTCGGCCTCGGCGTCGGTCACATCGAGCTCGCGCACGCCCTTGCGCGCGTCGTGAAAGGTGATGCGAATCGTCGCGCCCTTACCGTCGGCGATCTCCGAGCCGGACATGTCGGACACGAGCACAGTCTTGCGAGCCATAGTCGTTCCTCCTTGGATTCCGAAAAGACGGGCGCAACGATACAGGAATCGCGACCCGAAATCACGCTACCTGTCGACCTCGTCGTATTCGCCACGAGCGAGCGAGGCTGAGCAGCGCCTGCTCCTCGGGGTCGAGACCGATATCCCGCGCCTTGACGATCCGCAAATGGCGTGGGCGAAAGTCGGCGATCGTGCGCCCGTCTAGATACTGCTCGACAACCGCAGGGCTGACGTACGACGACCGTGCAACGGCCGGTGTGTTTCCAAGTCGCTCGCCAACCGAGCGCATCACCCCGGCGAGTATCCGCTTCCCCTCCTTCGGATCCTCGACGGGACCGTGCTCGGCAAGACCGATCGCGGCGGTCAGCGTCCCGCCCCACGTCCGGAAGTCCTTGGCCGTGAAGTTCTCGCCCATGAACTCGCGGATGTAGTCATTCAGCACCTGACCGGTGAGATTGCAGCGCTCGCCCGGCGCGCCGTAGCGAAAGAGCCGAGCTCCGCCCGGCTGGTCGAGCAGCTCGCGGATCGCGGTCGCGAGCTCCTCGTCCACGAGCGTCGCCCGCACGAGCACCTTGTGCTTGGCCCGGAACTTGAAGGCGACCCGCTTGCCGCGAACCGAGGCGTGGCTCTTGAAGAGCGTCGTCACGCCGTAGGTCCGCGAGCTCTTCGCATAGCGGTCGGAGCCGACGCGGAACCACGCCAGATTGATCAGCCGGACTGCGACGGCACAGACGCGCTCGCGCTCGTACGGCTCGAGCAACATGTGCTCGGCCATCGCCGAGCGGAGGTCGGGTAGCAGTTCCGCGAAGCGGACGAGCTTGTCGAACTTGGCCTGCTCCTGCGCCGCGCGGAAGTCCGGGTGGTAGAGGTACTGCCGCCGCCCGGCCGCGTCGAGCCCGGTTGCCTGCAGCTTCGCTCCGCCGCGCGGTGAGATCCAGACGTCGCGCCAGGCGGGCGGGATCACGAGCTGCTCGATCCGCTCCAGTTTCGCGGGATCCTCGATCCGATGTCCGCGCGCGTCGAGGTAGCGAAACCGCTTGCGACCCCCGGCACGGCGCCAGCCTCCTCTGCGCGCCATCCGAAAGAGCTTCCCAGAAACGCGTCAGTAGAATCCGCCGCCGATGGACGCACGGACGATCGTGGTGCTCGAGGGCGACGAGACCGGCCAGGAGCTGCTCGAGCAGTCGCTGCGCGTGCTCGCCGCCGACGTGATCGGCTTCGAGCTTGCGCTCCCGCGCTTCGACCTCTCGCTTGAGCAGCGCCGCGCCACGGAGAACGGCGTCGTCCTCGAGGCCGCGGCGGCGATCCGCGAATCCGGGCTCGGGCTCAAGGCCGCGACCGTGACGCCCGAGACCCGCGACGACGTCGGCTCGCCGAACCGCCTCCTGCGCGAGCAGATCGGCGGTCAGGTGATCGTCCGCACCGGCCGGCGGATTCCTGGGATCGTCCCGGTCGGCGGCGCCCACGCGCCGATCTCCGTGGTCCGGATGGCGGTCGGAGATGCCTACGGCGCACAGGAGTGGCGCGAGGGAGAGGGCGAGGACGAGGTGGCGTTCCGGACCGAGCGGATCGAGCGACGCATCTGCCGCTCGGTGGCCGAGTTCGCATTCCGCCAAGCCGAGCGAATGGGAGCGAAGGTCTTCGGCGGCCCGAAGTTCACGGTCAGCCCGACCTACGAAGGAATGCTCAAGGAGGAAATGGACGCCGCGGCGGAGCGTCACCCCGAGGTCCCCTACGAGCCGCAGTTGATCGACGCGACCTTCGCCCTCCTCCTCAAGAACACCGGCGCCCCGCTCGTGATCCCGGCCCTGAACCGCGACGGCGATATCCTCTCCGACCTCGTGCTGCCGCTGTTCGGCTCGATAGCGGGCTCCGAGTCCCTGCTCGTCGCCTTCGACGAGGACTACGTGCCGAAGGCGCTGATGGCCGAGGCGGCCCATGGAACGGCGCCGGCGCTCTTCGGCAAGGACGTGGCAAACCCGATGGCGATGATCCTCGCAGGCGCCGCGCTCCTCTCCCACGTCGACGAGCCGGCCCAGCAGGCCGGCCGGGCGATCCGGGAGGCGTGCCTCGAGGCTGTCTCGGAGGGCGTCCGCACCGCCGACCTCGCCGGCCACGCGAGCTCGAGCGAGTTCACCGACGAGGTGATCCGGCGCACACGCTCGAAGCTCGAGGTCTGGGCTTCTCTCTGAACGACTGCGGGGCGGCCCGAAGACCGCCCCGCGAACATCGTGGCTTTCGTCGCGACTAGCCGACGATGAAGCCCGTTGCGTTGACCGCGGCCAGGATCCTGGCCTTGGTGAAGCCGTCCTCGAACGCGGCCGGGGCCGGGGTCGTGTCGGGCGTCCTCCCGCCCGAGAAGCGGATGTCGCGGATCCAGGCGGCGTGCCTGGCCTCGACCGGGAGGATCCGGCCGGCGGCGACGAGGATCGACTTCGTCTTGATGTTGCCGACCTGGCCGAGGTAGGCATGCACACCAGTGTCCTCGAGCACCTGGGAGGTGGCGGCGAACTTGGCGGGGTTCGTCACGGTGTCCTTGAAGTCGAACTTCGGCTTCGCGACGGCCTTCGCGCCGAGCGCCCTCCGTAGGAAGACGACGTGGGTGTTCTCATGCTGGGCGACGACCGTCGAGAAGCGGTTCAGCTCGCCCTTGAGAACCTTGTTCTGGTTCGCAATCGCGTAGAAGGCGGCCTCGAGGTACTCGAGGGTGAGAGCGAAGTTGAGGATGTCGATGTCGCTCTGCGGGATCGCCTGGCCGCGAGCCATGCTCGGAATCGCGCCCGCGAACGCGCCCCCTACGGCGAGCGTTCCGGCGCCGATGCCGACCTTCTTCAGGAACGTGGAACGGGTCTCGGGATCGACCTTGGCTGCGGCCTCCTGGATGGCGCCGTCCTTGTCGAGCTCTTCGAGTTTCGGCAGATGTGTCACGTGGTTCTCCCTTCCCGGGACCTGCCTGCTGGACGAGGCGGAGCCGCCGGACAATAGTGGTGCGATGGATGTGTGGATTAGCCGGCTGCGAGAAAGGAACCCCCCACTCGAAACCGGCGTGGTACCTCTTGATTCCCCTTGCCGGCCGTGTCAAAACTTCGCCATTTGCGGGATTTGTAAGGATTCGAGCCGGGCGCGACATCGGCCAGATGCGCGCTCGGCTCGTGAACCGCCGTAGAGTTCCGCTCGGTGCGGATCGCGGTTCCCAGAGAGTCGGCTGCCGGCGAGCGACGCGTGGCGCTCGTTCCCGACGCCGTCGGGAAGCTCGCCGCAGCCGGATTCGACGTGACCGTTGAGCGTGGGGCCGGAGTAGAAGCGGGCTTCGCGGACGCGGCTTACACCGAGGCCGGAGCGTCGATCCGGGCGGCCGACGAGCTCTACCTCGAAGCGGCAGCCGTCGTTCGCGTGGCGCCGCCGAGCGCGGAGGAGATCGACGCGCTCTCCTCCGGAACGATCCTGATCGGCTTCCTGAATCCGCTCGGCGACCCTGCGTCGATCGAGCGGCTGGCCGCGAAGGGGATTGACGCATTCGCGATGGAGTCGGTACCGAGGATCACCCGCGCGCAGTCGATGGACGCGCTCTCCTCCCA
>JACCRW010000400.1 GCA_013813345.1 Actinomycetota bacterium | reverse complement strand
GGTCGGCGCCGAGCGCGGTCGACTCCAGGAGGACGGCGAGCCGCGCGCCCTTGGCCGTTCTCGCCAGGTGACGGCCGTAGACCGCGCCCTCGCCGACGTAGCTCTGGAGGAAGCCCATCGTCCACGGATACTTGGCCGGCTGCGAGACCGCCTGCGAGCCGTCGCCGACGAAGAGCTGCGGCACCCGGAGCTGGTTCAGGTACGGCTGGATCGCGGCGTTCGAGGCGGTGCCGACCGAGTTGAAGATCGCGAACACCTTGTGCTGCTCGACGAGCTTGCGGGTGAGCTGGACAGTCTGACCCGGGTCGTAGCCGTCGTCGTAGTAGCGGTAGAGGATCTTCCGCCCGTTGACTCCGCCCTTCGCGTTTACGTAGTCGAAGTACGCCTTCGCGCCCGGTCCGACCGAGCCGAAGGCCGACGCCTCGCCCGAGAGCGGCACCGTCCCTCCGAGGAGGATTGTGGTCGGGGTGACGCCCGGCTCGGCGCTCGAACCGGCGAGCCCGATGGGCGCGAGCGCCAGCGCCGCGAGCAGCGCCAGCCGTCTCATCCGGAGATCGGCTTCGCGAGGCTCGAGAGCCGGAGCGTGACCGGGCCGAGCGTCGCCGAGCCGGCGCCTGCGAAGCCGAGATAGGCGAACTGCCCGGCCGGAGACGACGGCCCGACGGAGACGCGCAGCCGCGTCGCCTTTGGGACGTAGACGCAGTAGTTGGCGAGCTGGATGTGATTGACGCCGGCGCGCGGCCGGAGACCGCCGTGCGCGACCACCTTCGTGCCTGCCATGACGGTGACGACGAGGCGTGGGTAACGGACGAGCTTCGAGAGCGTGATCGTCGCCGTGCCGCCGCCCCAGCTCTCGAGCGCGGTCTTCAGCGGAGCCGTGCGGCGCGAGACGATGGATTCGCCTCGCAAGACGGAGCTACCGGTGAGCGCGAACGTGCTCGCTTTCGTCGCCGGCAGGCCGGAGAACACGGCGGGAGCGCCGCCGCCCTGGCGCGCGACGAGCACGCCCGAATCGGCCGCGATCGGCACCGGCGGCACCTTGAGGTGCCGGTCGAACCAGCGCAGACCCTCGGTGAGGACGAACCCGATGTCAGGTCCGGGAAAGGTCGAGGGCGCATGCCCGAAGGCGCCGACGTACAGGCGCTTCGGCCCGGTGAGTCGCGCGTACGCCCGCGTCGCCTGCGAGATGTCGAAGACGAAGTCCGTGCGGCCCTGGAAGAGGTAGACCGGTGTGCGGATCGTCGAGACCTGCGGGAGGGCCGAGCGCTCCTGCGAGAGCGCGCGGATCGCCGACATGTTCGTGCTCTGGACGGCGTCGTTGCGCAGGCCGGCGATCAGCGGCGAGCGCGCGGCCACCGACGCGGCGAGACCGGCGACGATCCCCGAGCGGGCGAGGCTCTGCGGCCAGAGCGCGTCGTAGAGCGAGGTCCAGGTCTCGACTACCTCGGCCGCCGCGAGCGGCACCCCCGCCGCGAGCGCGTTCCAGATCTGGCCGCCTCCGTAGGAGATTCCCCAGGCGCCGATCCGCTCGTTCACCTCCGGCCGGCCGGCGAAAGCGCTCCGCACCGCACGCAGGTCGGCGACCTCGCGTGGCCCGGCGAGCGTGACGACCCCGCCGGAGGCGCCGTGGCCGCGGGCGTCGTAGGCGAGCACGGCGTAGCCGCCGGCGACGAACGACGTGGAGATTGCCTCGACCGACTCCTTCGTGCCGGCGAGACCGTGCAGGACCATCACCCCGGGCCAACCACCGGCCGGCGCTGTCCCGTCGGGCTCGTAGAGCGAATAGGCGAGGTCGACGCCGTCGTCCATCCGCAAGGTGCCGGTCTGCTTCGAGAACGCATCCGCGGGCGCAGCCACGGCGAGGGCGACGAGGCTCACCAGCAGGAGGCGGCGCAGCACGGCGCCACGGTAGCCGACGGGTCCGGCTCGTACAATCCCGCGATGGACGCGAGGCCGATCGGTGTGTTCGACTCCGGGGTAGGCGGCCTGACGGTGCTCCACGAGTGCCTTGTCACGCTCCCCCACGAGGACTTCGTCTACCTCGGCGACCATGCTCGGCTGCCGTACGGCCCGCGCCCGCTCGCCGAGCTCCGCCGCTTCGCCCGCGAGATCGGCGGCTATCTCGAGGCGCGAGACGTGAAGCTGATCGTCGTCGCGTGCAACTCGGCGACCGCGGCGGCGCTGCCCGAGCTCCAGACCGAGCTGCGCGTTCCGGTCGTCGGCGTGATCACGCCCGAGGCACACGCCGCGGTGCAGGCGACGCGCAACCGCCGGATCGGCCTGCTAGCGACCGAGGCGACGGTGCGCGCGGGCCGCTACGAGGAGCTCGTCCGGACGCTCGATGCGGGGGCGCAGCTCTTCTCGGTCGCCTGCCCGCGGCTCGTGCCGCTGATCGAGGGCGACGACGCGTTCGGCGCCGCGACGACCGAGGCGGTGCGCGAGGTTGCGGCCGAGCTGAAGGACGCGGGCGTGGACACGGTCATCCTCGGCTGCACCCACTACCCGCTGATCCGGCCGATCCTCCAGCGCGTCTTCGGCCGTGACGTGACGCTGGTCTTCTCGGCCGAGGAGACGGCCCGCGAGGTCGCGGAGACGCTCATCCGGAAGCGGATCGAGAACGACCCGGCCCGCGAGGGCTCCTACCGCTTCCTGACAACCGGCGACCCCGAGGCGTTCCGCACACTCGGCCGTCGCTTCCTGCAGCTCCCGATCGAGGAGGTCGAGCACGTGGAGCTCGCGGCGCTGGAGGCCGTGGCATGAGGGCTGATGGGAGGCATCGCGACGACGAGCTGCGGCGCCTCGATCTGATCCCGGACTTCGTCGAGCTCGCGAACGGCTCCGTCCTCTATTCCCAGGGAAAGACGCGTGTGCTCTGCACGGCAACCGTCGAGGAGGGCGTGCCCCGCTGGCTCCAGCGCTCGGGGCGGGGCTGGATGACCGCCGAGTACTCGTTGCTGCCCGCGTCGACCGGCGAGCGCACGGCACGCGAGGCCTCGCGGGGCAAGCAGGGCGGTCGCACGGTCGAGATCCAGCGGCTGATCGGGCGGGCGCTGCGGGCGGTGTGCGACTTCAACGCGCTGGGCGAGCGGACACTCTGGCTCGACTGCGACGTGATCCAGGCCGACGGTGGTACGCGGTGCGCCGCGATCTCCGGCGCGTACGTCGCCGCGCGGCGCGCGCTCGACCGGATGGGGCTCTCGAAGGCGCTCGTCGGCTCGGTCGCGGCGGTGTCGGTCGGAATCGTCGACGGCCGCGTCCTCCTCGACCTCGACTACTCCGAGGACTCGAGCGCGGAGACCGACATGAACGTCGTCATGACCGGCGACGGACTGCTCGTCGAGGTGCAGGCGACCGCGGAGAAGGATCCGTTCTCCCGCGAGCGACTCGAGGAGCTGCTCGACATCGCCGCGGGCGGGATCGAGACGATCGGAGACGCCCAGCGGCAGGCGATCGACGCGGCGCGGGAGTGATCCGGGCTCGCCTCTGCTCGCAGAACCCGCACAAGCTCGAGGAGCTGCGTGCGGCACTGCCCGGCTGGGAGCTCGAGCTGCTCGAGGCGAACGGCTACCCGGCCGAGGACGGCGCCACGTATTACGAGAACGCCCGCGCGAAGGCGCTCTTCGGTCGTGCGCACGTGAAGCCGAGCCCGTGGACGATCGGCGAGGACTCGGGGATCGAGGCAGCGGCGCTCGGCGGCCGGCCCGGAGTCCGGTCGGCGCGGTGGGCCGATGACGGCGTCGCGCGCCTGCTCGAGGAGGTGGCGGCCGCGGACGACCGCCGCGTCCGCTACGTCTGCGAGCTCGTCTGCCTGACACCGGATCGGGAGCTCCGCGGCACCGGGATCCTCGACGGCACGCTTGCGACCGCCCCGAGCGGGAGCGAGGGCTTCGGCTACGACCCGATCTTCGTCCCGGCCGGCGAGACGCGAACGGTCGCCGAGCTCGGCAACGCATGGAAGCGCCGCCACTCCCACCGCGCCCGCGCCGCTCGCGCCCTCCTCGCCGCCGCACCGTCCTAATGGGCCGCGTCCGGGGTCAAAGCCCGGACACGCGTCCGATGGACGTGTCGTTCGACGATTTCCCTGCACGCGGACGAATTGCGGACGCGCAACGAACATGTCCGGGCTTTGACCCCGGGCGTGTCCGAACGAGACATGTCCGGGCTTTGACCCCGGGGTTCAGGCCAGGCCGGCGACCTCGTCGTCGATCCGCCGGCCCTGTGCGAGCCACCAGTTGACCTCGGCGCCGAAGACGATCACGTTCGCCATCACGTAGATCCAGACGAGCAGGAGGGCCGAGGCGCCGAGCGCCTGAACCGCGATCACCTCTCGCGAGAGCCGCACGAAGACCGGCAGGGCCTGGAAGCTCACCTGGAGGAGCACCGCGCCGAGCGCGGCCCCCGGCCAGACCTCGTGCAGCGTCAACGGCGCGTTCGTCAGCCGCTCGTAGGCCGAGACGAGGAAGACGAAGACGGCGCCGGTGGAGAGGAGGATCGAGAGGCCGTAGCCGATGACGCCGTTCGATACGAACCCCGGCGCGAAGCGGTTCAACAGGTCGTATCCGATCGAGCCGACCACGAGTGCGAGGAAAAGGATCACGAGCGAGCCGGCCATGAAGAGCGTCGCCAGGCCCTTGCCGCGGAGAAAACCCCGATTCGGCTTCCCGTAGACGATGTTGAACGCCGACTCGAGCACGCTGAAGAGCGAGAGCGACGTCCAGAGGAGGAACGCGCCCCCGATCAGGCCGAGGGTCGTCGCGTTCGCCGTGATCGCCTCGACGACGCGGACGATGTCGCCGATCGACTGCGAGGGAAAGAGCCGCCGGAGCTCCTCCACGAGGTAGCTCGACTCCTCCGCGCGGCCGGTGAAGCCGAGCAGCGCGAGGGCGAGGAAGATCAGCGAGACGGACGAGAGCAGGCCGAAGTAGGCGATCATCGCGGCGAGGTGGGTGCCGCGATCGGCGAAGAACTTGGCAAGCGGCTGGGCGAGCGGTCGACGCACACGCGCAGTATGAGCGCTGTCAGAGCGTCTAAGGTTCAGGTCGTGGACATCGAGAGCGCGCTCGCCGATCTCTCCGAGATCTCGTCCCAGATCGAGACCGCCGTCGTCTTCGACGCCGCGGGAACGGTTCTCGGCTCGACCGGCAGCGACGAGACGCGCTCGCAGCGGCTCGCTCGCACCGCGCTCGAACTCGTGGCCGCGGCCGGGCAACTCGAGGCCGGAAGGATCGGCCAGGGCGACGGCCGCCGGCTCACCCAGATCGAGGGCTCGTTGCGAGAGGGCAGCGTCTTCGTGGTCACCGGCGACGAGCACCGGATCGCGGCGACGACGACGCCCGAGCCCACGTCGGGACTCGTCTTCTACGACTTGCGGACCTGTCTGCGCTCGCTCGCGCCGCCCGAGTCGAAGGAGAAGCCGGCGCCGGCCAAGCCGCGCCGGAGCAGGAAGAAGGCGCCTCAGCCCAAGGAGTTGGAGCCCGATGCGTAGGCTCCTCGCCGTCGCCGTCCTGATCGCAGGGCCCCTCCTCTGGCTCAACCGGCGACGCGATGAGCGGCGCGAGTGCGTCAGCCTCTACTACGACGACGGCTCGATGCTCACTTTCGAGCGCGGCCTGCCCGGCTCGGAGCGCCTGCTCGAGCTCGCCCGCGCCTCCTTGTCCTGATGGATCTCGCGGCGCAGCTCCGCGAGCACGCCCTGCTCGAAGGCGACTTCGTACTCCGCTCGGGCCGGCGCAGCTCGTACTACCTCGACAAATACCGCTTCGAGACGCGGCCGGAGCTGCTCGGCCCGATCGGCGAGCGGCTCGCCGCCGCGGTGCGCGAGTGCGAACCCGACGCTGTCCGCCTCGCCGGACCGGCGCTCGGCGCCGTCGCGCTCGCGGCGTCGGCGTCGCTCTCGGGGGGCCTGCCCTTCGTGATCGTCCGCGATGAGGCCAAGTCGTACGGCACCGGCAACCGGATCGAGGGCTCGTTCGCGCCCGGCGAGCTCGTCTGCCTGATCGAGGACGTCGTCACCTCGGGAGGCGCGCTCATGAGCGCGATCGAGGCGCTTCGCGCAGAAGGGCTCGTCGTCCGGAACGCGGTCTGCGTGGTCGATCGAGAGGAGGGTGGGGCGGACGCGCTCGCCCGCCTCGGCGTCCGGTTGCGGTCGCTCTTCCTGGCGAGCGAGCTCCTCCCGACCGCAAAGACCGCAGGAATCGGCTCTGCGAAACCGCATGGTTGAGCCGGTTCCCGTTGAGCAGGTCCGACGCGACTGTTAGGGTCTGCGAGCGTTTTTCACCAAGCCCCGACGCAGGAGGAGTGCAAGTGACCAAACAGGAATTCGTGGACGCCGTAGCGTCGAAGAGCAATCTCTCGCGCAGGGACGCAAGCGCGGCCGTGGATGCGTTCCTCGACTGCGTCACCGACGCCCTCAAGTCCCGCGACACGATCACGTTCACGGGCTTCGGCAAGTTCTCGACCGCCGATCGCGCCGCGCGTGAAGGCGTCAACCCGCGCAGCCCCGGCGAGAAGGTGCACATCCCTGCGGCGACCGTGCCGAAATTCTCGGCCGGAAGCCAGCTCAAGGCGGCGGTCAAGGGCGGCTGAGCTTCGACGAAGGACTGGAGAGCCGTCTCGAGGGGCGGCTCTCTTTTTCGACTTGTAAGCGAACATACGTTCGTTTAGGCTCTGACGGATGCAGCTCGCCTTCGACTCGGCTGACCGGCTCGTCGAGCTCGTTCAGGCGAGCCGAGGACCGGTGCCGCTCGAGGATGCCGCGCGGACGCTCTTCGCGCTCAGGCATGTTCCGGTCGGGCTTGCGCGCGAGCTGCTCGCGGACGTCGTCGAGGGCGACACGCGACTCGCCTGGCGCGGCGCGGCGGTCGGCCTCGCCGACCCGCCGGGCGCGGCCACTCCCCTCGAGCACGCCACCTACGTCGTCGTCGATCTCGAGACGACCGGACTCCGGCCCGGGAGCGCTGGGATCTGCGAGATCGGCGCGGTCCGGATCCAGGAGCTCGAACTCGGCGCGGCCTTCGAGACGCTCGTGAATCCGAGACGGCCGCTCCCGGCGCCGATCAGCGCCCTCACGGGGATCGAGCCCGCCTCGTTGCGCACCGCGCCGCCCGCCGAGCTCGCCGTCCGCCGCTTCCTCGACTTTGCCGGCGACGCGGTGCTCGTCGCCCACAACGCACGCTTCGACCTCGGCTTCCTCGACGTCGAGGTGGAGCGGCTGACCGGAAGGCGACTTGCGGCGCCCGTCGTCGACACGGTCTGGCTCGCGCGGCGGCTGCTCGGGGGCAGGGTCACGCGCGTCGGGCTCGGCTCGCTCGCTCACTTCTTCGGAACCGCGGTGCGCCCATGCCACCGCGCGCTTCCCGATGCGCAGGCGACAGCCGAGATCCTGCTCGCGCTGATCGGGCTCGCGCAGGAGCGGGGCGCGGCCACCGTTGCCGAGCTCGTCGAGCTGTCGGCGCCGCGCGCGCGCAAGCTCGCAGGCAAGCGCTCGCTCGTCGCGGGCGCGCCGGCCGGCCCCGGCGTCTACCTCTTCCGGGATCGGAACGAGCAGGTGCTCTACGTCGGCAGGGCTCGCAGCCTCAAGGCCCGGCTCGGCTCCTACTTCCGCACCGAGCGCCAGCGGCCGGCGGTGGAGGCCGCGCTCGGCGCGCTCGCGCGGGTCGAGTGGCGCCCGCTCGGCTCGGAGCTCGAGGCGGCTCTGGAGGAGCTGAGACTTCTACGCGAGCTACGCCCGCCGGCGAACGCGCGCAACACTCGGCCCGACCGTTACGTCTACCTGCGGCGGCGCGGGGCCGGCTTCGTCGTCAGCGAGACCCCGACCGCCCTCGGGCCGCTCAAGAGCCGACGGCTCGCCCAGCGCGCCGCGCGGGCGCTCGGCGATCACGAGGGCGACGATGTCGCGACGGCACTGCCCGCCCTCCGCGCCCGCCTCGCTCGAATGGCCGCCGACCTGCGGTTCGAGGACGCAGCGCGGCTCCGCGACCGCGTGACGGCGCTGGAGCAGGTCACCGGCTCGCTCGCCGAGCTCGAGCGGCTGCGTCGCCT
>JACCRW010000396.1 GCA_013813345.1 Actinomycetota bacterium | reverse complement strand
TCGATGAAGCAGTGGCGCTGGTTGGCGCTCATCCTGGTCGTCTGCGCGCTCGCCGTGGTGGCGGGATGCGGGGGCGACGACGACAACGACGAGGCCTCCGGCGACACGACGGCGCCGGAGACGAACGGCGGAGGAGCCGCCGCCGCAGGGGGCACGCTCGTCTTTGCCGGCGCCGCTGATCCGATCTCGCTCGATCCGGCGCTCGCGAGCGACGGCGAGTCGATCCGGCCTGCCTCGCAGATCTACGAGACGCTGATCAACCTGGAGCCGGGCGGAACAGAGCTCGTCCCGGGGCTCGCCGAATCCTGGGAGGTCTCCGAGGACGCGCAGGCGATCACCTTCACGATCCGCGACGGAGTCACGTTCCACGACGGCACCGAGTTCGACGCGGAGGCCGTCTGCTTCAACTTCGACCGTTGGTACAACTTCACGGGCGCCGCCCAGAGCGCCGGCGCGTCGTACTACTGGCAGGTCACCTTCGGCGGCTACGCGAAGAACATCAAGGAGAACGAGGCGCTCGGCAAGAGCCTCTATGCGAGCTGCGAGGCGGTTGACCCCACCACGGTGACGATCAACCTGACGCGGCCCTCCGCCTCCGTGCTCGGCGCGCTCACTCTGGCGCCGTTCGCGATTTCGAGCCCGAAGGCCCTCCAGGAGTTCAAGGCCGACGAGGGCACCGTCGATGACACCGGCTTCAATCCGACCGGAACCTTCGGCACCGAGCACCCGACCGGCACGGGCCCGTTCAAGCTCGAGTCCTGGGCGATCGGCGACCGGCTGACGCTCGTCCGCAACGAGGACTACTGGGGCGAGAAGGCCAAGCTCGACAAGGTGATCATCCGCCCGATCGGCGACAACGCCGCGCGGCTCCAGGCCCTCCAGACGGGTGAGATCCAGGGCTACGACCTCGTCGAGCCTCAGGACATCCCGACGATCGAGGGGGACGACGAGCTCCAGATCCTCGAGCGGCCCGCGTTCAACATCTTCTACGTCACGATCAACCAGAAGGTGAAGCCGTTCGACAAGCTCGAGGTGCGGCAGGCCGTCGCCCACGGGCTCGACCGGCAGGCCGTCGTCGACAACTTCTATGGCGGCCTCGGTCAGGTCGCGAAGGAGTTCATGCCGCCGACCCTCTCCGGCTACGCGGAGGACGGTGTGAGGGAGTATGAGTACGACCCAGCGAAGGCGAAGCAGCTACTCCAGAAGGCCGGGGTGAAGCTCCCGCTGCGGGTGGAGTTCTGGTACCCGACCGATGTCTCGCGGCCGTACATGCCCGATCCGAAGCGGAACTTCGAGGCATTCGCGGCCAGCCTGAACGAATCCGGCTTCAAGGTCGTGCCGAAGAGCGCGCCCTGGAACCCCGATTACCTCGGGCGCGTGCTCGTCGGGAAGGGCGGGGCGCTCAACTTCCTCGGTCAGACGGGTGACTACGCCGACGCGGACAACTTCATCGGCATCTTCTTCCAGGGCCAGAAGCCGCAGTGGGGGTTCAACAATCCGGAGCTCTTCAAGGCGCTCGACGAGGCCGAGGTCGAGCCTGACGTCGACAAGCGCGAGAGCGACTACCAGGAGATCAACCGGACGATCATGGAGTACCTGCCGGGGATCCCGGTCGCGCACTCGAAGTCGGCGCTCGCGTTCACCGCGAACGTCAAGGGCTATGTGCCGAGCCCGACGACGAACGAGTCGTTCGCGACCGTGACGATCGACGAGTAGCTCGTTCCGGGTGTTAGGTGGGCGGCCGCCGGGCCGCTCACCTCAGCGCCCGAGGAGCGGCAGGACGCGGCTGCAGATCAGCTCGACGCCCTCGCGCGTCGTCCGGCCCTGCGGCGTCCCGAGCTCGACTCGAGCCGCGCCGGCCGCCCAGAGCTCCTCGACTCGAGCTGCCACCTCCTCCGGCGTCCCCGCGATCGCGAAGCGATCGAGCGACGGCTCCTGCCCGGGACGGAGCTCGAGCGTCGGATCGAGCTTCGCGACGACATCGAGGTACGGGGCCACCTTGGCGCGCACCCGCTCCCGCGCCCAGTTCCCGTCCTCGTCGACGACGGTCACGCAGCCGGTGACGATCGCGACGTCCGGGTTTCCGAGCCAGTCGCGCACGACCGGGATCAGATCGGGGTTGGCGGAGCCGCCGAGCTTGAGCTCGTCCGCGACCGTTCCGGCCCAGGTCACGGTGCGCCGGCCCCAGGTGCCGATCAGGAGCGGAACCCGCTGCCGCTCGCGCTCGTAGGCGAGCGCCGTACCCGGCGCCAGTCGAAATCGCTCGCCCTCGACGCCGCTCTCGTCGCCGGCGAGCAGCTTCGTCACGATCTCCACGGCCTCGCGGAGCGCGGCGAGCGGCCGCTCCTCGTCGAGTCCGAGCCGATCCAGCCAGGCGCCCTTGGCGAGGCCGAGGTAGGCGCGGCCGCCGGAGACGCGGTCGAGCATCGCCGTCTGGCCCGCGATCTCGTACGGGTGGAGCGTGAACGGGTTGAGCGCCGCGGGCCCGAGCCGCACACGCTCCGTGACCCGGGCCATCAGGAGGAGCGGCCCGATCGCCGGCTGATAGAGGAGATCGTGGAAGACCGAGAGGACGTCGATTCCGGCGTCGTCGACCCGGCGTGCAATCCATTCGTAGTCGGCGGGCTCCAGGTCTGTGAGCAGCCCGAGCCCGAGCTCGCGCACTACGTGAGGTCCTCCGTCCGCAACGTCCTCTCCTCCAGGCGCTCGATCCGCATCACGAGACGCTCGTCGGGGTCGGGGCAGCAGACGAGGTTGTCCTGCTCGAGCCAGTCTTCCGCGGGCAGCCGCCGCATCTTCGCCGGCAGCAGCGGCAACACGGCCTGGATCGCGTAGAGACAGAAGTGCCGGCCCTCGGGAATCCGGACGCGACTCGACTCCGTCACCTCGAAGAAGTCGCCGACCGCGAGCCCGCAGACCGAGCGACCCTCGATTCGCTCGACGGTGACGCGGACGTCGTAGAGCCGCATCTCGGTCATCGGCCGAGCATAGTGAGACGGAGGCCGGCAGACTTTGTGTTTCAACAACACAAGCTCATCGTCCACCCGCACCGCTCCGTGGGTCGAGAGCGCTTGTGTTGTTCCAACACAATCTCGGTCTGGCTCAGACAACCTGCGGCTCCGGGACGAGGCGCTCTTCCTCGAAGCGTGCGAGGTCGAGCACATCGAGAATCGGATCAAGCCGGCCCTCGACGGCGTCGGCCACGATCCGGGCCACCGCCGGCGCGATCATGAAGCCGTGGCCGCTGAAGCCCGCAGCCACGTGCAGGCCGTCGCCGATCGGCCCGAGGATCGGCTGGCGATCCGGCGTGACGTCGTAGGCGCCGCTTGCGAGGATCGGGAAGTCGACGTACTCCAGGATCGGAAGCAGCTCGCGGATCCCCTCCCGGACGCGCGCTCGCCAGCGAGGGGCTCCTGCGGCAGCGTCGCCCGTAGCGGCGAGGTCGCTCGCGAGCACTCGTCCGTCCGCGAGGTGCTTCGCAGCGAAGCTGCGCTCGACGGAGACGACGAGCGGCTCGACCAGGCACTCGGCGATCGGGGTGCTGAGGAAGAGATGGCGCTCCTCGCGCTCGAGCGGGAGCGTGATCCCGTGCTGGGCGGCGAGCGGGGCCGAAGCGACTCCGGCGGCGAGGACGACGGTTGCCGCCGACAGGGCGCCTGAGCCGGAGAGAACCTCCCAGCCGCCCGCCCCGCGACGCAGCTCGGTCACCTCGCCGAGCAGGACGTCCGCACCGCGGGCGAAGGCCTCGACGACCGCCTGCGGCCGATCGAAGTAGCCGTCCTCCGCGCACCACGCGGCGCCGGAGAGAGTCTCCGTGCGCAGACCTGGGACGAGGTTTGCCGCCTGTGGCGGGTCGACGATCAGCGAGGGCACGCCTTCGGCGTTCTGGATCGCGACGTTCGCGCGCAGACGGCCGAGCATCCGCTCCGAATGGGCGACGAAGAGGTAGCCGCACTCGCGGAAGCGGAGCTCGACCGGGCTCTCGAGCAGGCTCTGCGCCTCTCTCCAGAACGCGAACGACTCCGTGGCGAGCCGGCAGCCGGTGGCCGTTCCCCACTGGCGGCGGACCCCGCCGGGCTGGATGCCCGACTGGCCCGAGCCGATTCCCGTGCGCTCGCAGACGACGACGGATGCCCCGCGCTCGCGCAGGGCCCGCGCCACCGCCAGACCGACCACGCCAGCGCCGACGACGGCGACGTCGACCGAATCAGCCCGCATCCCGCTCGGCACGCTCGACGTTGGCCCGGACGACCTCGAGGGTTTGCTCGAGCTCGTGCGTCGGCGTGAACTCGACCGCCTCGCTGTCCTCCTCGAACGAGATCAGGTGCCCGGGCTCGATGTAGTACGCCTGCCCGCCGACCACGGTCTCCCGCCGCTTGCCGTAGTCGACGACGATCCGTCCCGAGAGCAGGTAGCCCCAGTGGTGAGCCTGGCAACGGTCGTCGGGAAGCCCCTTCAGGGAGGAGGCCGCGTCCATCCCCGCGGGAGCCGCCTCGATCCCGACCGTCATGCCCCCCCAATCGGCCATCCGGGTGCTGTAGGTGGGCGTGATCTGTTGCAGCGGGAGCTCGTCACGTGAAGCGCAGGGCATGCGTACCTCCTGGTCGAGTGCGCGTACGATCGTCGAGATGCGAGGCCGGTTCGAGCGAGCGCGGACACTGGCCGCGGAGTCCGGACTCGCCGGCCTCTACGTCACCGCCGGGCCGAGCTTCCGCTGGCTGACCGGCGAGAGCGCACACCCGGGCGGCTGGCCGCTCTGGCTCTCCGCAGTGCTCGTGCCCGTCGAGGGCGAGCCGGTGTTGGTCGTCAGCGAGATGCACGCCCGGATCTTCGAGCTCGACCGCTCCCCGGTACGAAGCGTGCTCACCTACCTCGACGGGCAGGATCCGGGCGACGCGCTGCGGCGCGCTTTCGCAGAGACAGGTCTCGACGGCGAGACGCTGGGCGTCGAGGATTCGCTCTGGTTCGGAGACGCCGCTCTGCTCGCCGCGGCCGTCCCGGCCGTCCGGCTGCGCCGTGCGAGCCCTGTCTTCGACCGACTGCGAGCTGTCAAGGACGCGGACGAGCTCGAGCACCTGCGACTCGCGGCGGCGGCGCACGACGCCGGCTACCGGCGAGCGGTCGAGGTGCTCCGGCCGGGCGTGACGGTCGCTGAGGCGGGGACCGAGATCGTCCGCGCGATGATCCAAGCGGGCTCGGAGTCGCTGGAGATCGCCGGCGCCTTCCACCACCTCACCGACCGCCGCTTCGAGCCCGGCGAGATCGTCGATGTCGACCTCTTCCCCGGCTCGCACGGCGGCTACCGGGCGGACACGGCCCGGAACGTCTTCCTCGGGGAGCCGAGCGCCGAGGCGAAGCGGCTCTACGAGGCGACGCTGCACGCCTATGACGCGGCCATCGCGGCCGTCCGCCCCGGCGTCGGCGCCGAGTCGATCCACATCGCCTGCGCCGCTGCGATGGGCGAGGCCGGCTACGAGCAGGTCTGGAAGGTCGGTCACGGCGTCGGGCTCGGCGACGCCCACGAGCCGCCGCTCCTCCAGCTCGGAAACCGCGATCCGCTCGAAGAAGGCATGGTCTTCACGATCGACCCAGGCGCGTTCATCGCCCGCGACACCCCGATCCACGTCGAGGACACCGTCGTCGTCACGGCATCCGGCTGCGAGGCGCTGAACACGTTCACCCGCAAGCTCACCATCGTCTAGCCGGCGAAGTGCGGCAGGACGCGCTCGGCGAAGAGCTCGAGCGAGCGCTGACTCGCCTCGAGCGGGAGTCCGGGGAGACGCGCCCAGAAGAAGAGGCGGTCGAACGGCTGCCGCTCGTAGAGAGCGTCGATCCCGGCGATCACCTGCTCGGGCGTTCCGATCAGGTAGCGCTCGCGCGGAAGCTCGTCCGGGGTGGCCGCCGTCGCCGCCGGGGTCTCGCCACCCGCCGCGAACCACTCGCGGTAGCGGTTGTACTGGTAGCGGAGGTGCTCGCCGATCTCAGCCCAGGAACGCTCGGGATCCTCGGTGACGAAGACGGTGGGGTTGAG
>JACCRW010000378.1 GCA_013813345.1 Actinomycetota bacterium | reverse complement strand
TGATGGAGCCAGCCGGGCTCGAACCGGCGACCTTCTGGCTGCCAGCCAGACGCTCTCCCAGCTGAGCTATGGCCCCTGGGAAAGGCCGATTCTAGCGACGGTGCGCTCGAAGTGCCTGTCCCCGCCCTCTATCCTTGGGGAGCGCGGGCGTGGCGGAACTGGTAGACGCGCCGGGTTTAGGTCCCGGTGGGCTTCGGCCCTTGGAGGTTCGAGTCCTCTCACCCGCATTGAGATCGCGCTATCGTCAACCCAAAGCATCGACGGAGACGAGTAGCGGGATCGGGCCGGAGTCGAGAGAGCCGCCGGGAGCTGTGAAGGCGGTCTGCGGTTCCCCGTGAACAACACTCCGGAGCTGCGGGAAGAACGGCGCCCAGCACATCTGACTGGGGCCTAGTAGAACCCGCCGGCCTGCCCCCGTCACCGGGCCGAAACGAGGCCGTCGCGAGACGGCGAAGTGCGGTGGCACCGCGGGAGCGCCTCCCGTCCGCACCTCCAGGCGATCGTCCGAGGAGGTGACCACCGATGCAACGAATTCACATCTCGCGTCTCCCTGAGCACATCGGAGAGCGCGTCAGGCTCGCGGGCTGGATCCATGCCCAGCGGAAGCTCAGCCGCGTGTCCTTCGTCGTCCTACGCGACGGCACCGGGCTCGCTCAGCTCGTCCTGGAGGGAACCGTCGCGGAGTTGGCGCCGGAAGCCGTCGTCGAGGTCGTCGGCGAAGTGGTCGCCAGCGAACAGGCACCCGGCGGCGTCGAGCTGCACGACCCCAGCTTCTCCGTGCTCGCGACGCCTGCGGAGGCACCGCCGATCGAGCTGCGGCGACCGCTGCTCAAGGAGCAACTGCCGACGATCCTCGACCACGCAGCCGTTGCGCTCCGGCATCCCCGCGAGCAGGCAAAGCTCGCGCTCGCCGCAGCGACGCTCGCCGGCTACCGGGATGCGCTCGACGGGCTCGGTTTCACCGAGATCCAGACGCCCAAGATCGTCGCGTCGGCGACCGAGGGCGGCGCCAACGTGTTCGCGATCGACTACTTCGGCCGCGACGCCTATCTCGCGCAGAGCCCCCAGTTCTACAAGCAGATCATGGTCGGCGTGCTCGAGCGGGTCTACGAGACCGGGCCGGTCTTCCGAGCCGAGCCGCACGAGACGGCGCGCCACCTCGCCGAGTACGTCTCCCTCGACGCCGAGGTCGGATTCATCGACGACCACCGGACTGTGATGGGCTTCGCGCGCGAAGCGGTCGCCGGCATGGTCGAGGGCGTCCGGACGCGGGCCGCGGCGGCTGTGGCGCTACTCGAGCTCGGCCTCCCCGAGGTACCGGACGAGATCCCGATCGTCCACTTCGCCGACGCGCAGGCGCTGCTCGAGCGGCTGACCGGCGAGACCGTCGTCGGCGAGCCCGATCTCGCGCCGGCCCACGAGCGGGCGCTCGGCAAGTGGGCGCTGCGGGAGCACGGGTCGGACTTCCTCTTCGTCGAGGGCTACCCGATGGCGAAGCGGCCGTTCTACACTCACCCGGATCCGGCCAGGCCCGAGTTCTCCGCGAGCTTCGACATGCTCTTCCGGGGGCTCGAGCTGAGCACCGGCGGTCAGCGGCTGCACCGGTACGAGGACTACCTCGAGGCGCTCGCGGCGCGCGGGCTCTCGACGCAACCATTCGAGGGTTACCTGGAGGCGTTTTGCTTCGGGATGCCGCCGCACGGCGGGTTCGCGATCGGGCTCGAGCGCTTCGTCGCCCGCCTCGTCGGCGCGGCGAACGTCCGCGAGACGACGCTTTTCCCACGCGATCGCGACCGACTCGAGCCTTAAGATCCTCGTACACTTCGGCCGTGTCCCGGCTGACCTTCGTCGCTTCGGATCTCGTGGCGGGGGAGGCCGCGGCTGCGTTCGCAGAACACGAACGTCGCATCCGTGTGTGCCTCCCACATGTCGAGATCCGACATAGGGGTGGAACGTCGGTTCCGGGCGTACTCACGGCGGGCGACGTCGACCTGCACGTGAGGACCGAGCGGGAATCATTCGAGACGGCTCGCGAAGCGCTGTCGGGCCTCTATGAACCCCTCCACCGCGAAGTGTGGCACGCCGAGGGCGCGTTCTACGTGGCGCCAGGGTCACATCCGCGAGTGGAGCTCGCGCTGACTGTCGTTGGAAGCCTCGACGACCTGCATCACGGCGAGGCGTGGGACAGGCTCGCGGCGGATCCCGATCTGCGCGAGCAGTACAACCAGCTGAAGCACGCGCATCAAGGCGGCTCGTCCGACGACTACAACGCTGCAAAGCGAGGCTTCTTCTACGGGAATTTCCGGCTCTAGGTCTTACGAACGTACGAGTCGGCGAATCCCTGCCGCCGCTCGACGCAGGCCCGCCTCGCCGAAGAGGTGCGGGATGCAGTTGCCGAGCTGGTGTGCGGGGCCGTCTAGCTCGTCCGAGCCCGCAGCCGCGTTCAGCGCGTACCGCACCGGGATCTCGTGGCAGACGACGAGGATCCGCCGCTCCTCGCGCTCGAGCAAGCGCTCGAACGCGTCGGCGTAGCGGCGTGCCGCGTCGTCGAGGCTCTCGCCGCCGGGAAACGGATCCGAGCGGGCGTGCTCGGCCTTCCAGGCGCGGTAGTCGTCGATCGTCCTGCCCTCGAGGTCGCCGATGTCGATGTCGTCGAGGAGCGGCTCGACGTCGAGCGGCACCGGTCGACCCGCCAGCGCGAGCTCGGCGGTCTGCCGGGTCCGTCCGAAGCGCGAATGCACGCAGAGCTCCAGTTCGAGCTGTGCGACCTGGATCCCGAGCGCCCGCGACTCCTCCTCCCCCTGCGCCGTCAGCCCAACGGGGATGTCCGGATCGCCGTTGATGCGATGGGTGACGTTGAGCTCCGACTGGCCATGCCGGACGAGAAC
>JACCRW010000361.1 GCA_013813345.1 Actinomycetota bacterium | reverse complement strand
CCCCGAGGCGGCCGCCTCGAGCAGGAGCCGCGGCGAGCCGGTCGGAGCGGGCGAGACGATCATTGCCTCGGCGAGGAGCGAGGCGCGCGCCTGCGGCGTCCGGCCCGAGCGGACATGGACGCGGTCGCGCAGCGCGATCGGGATTGCCGGTCGCGTCGCGAGCGGCTTCGTACGGAGCAGGACCACCTCCCAGTCGGGCAGCTCGCGCAGGACGCGCAGCGCCGCGCGGGCGACGGGCAGCGACCCGGAATGGAGCTCGATCACGATCAGCTTCCGCTTCTCACCCGGAGTGAAGAGCTCGAGGTCGACGCCTGGGGAGAGGATGCGATAGTCGCCGGGGAAGCGATCGGCCGCGGCTTCGGCCACCTCGCCCGAGGTGGCGATCAGCGCGTCGATTCGGCCGAGCAGCTTCTCGCGAAGAGCGCGTCGGGGCGGATAGCCGAGCCGCTCCGGCGAGAGAAACGTGGCGACGGCGAGCGTCTGGGCGTCGCGGAGCGCGAGGTAGGAGATGCTCGGCAACCCCGGCTCGAAGCCGTGAACGACGTCGAAGCGGCCCTGGCGCAGCGCGAGCGCGACGTTCGTGCGCACGCCGACGGGGACGCCGAGGCTCGAGCGGCGCGAGATCGGCACGGCCGGGCCGACTGCGATCACCTCGGCGGTCTCCCCCCGGTTCAGCGCGCGACGGCCGGCAAGGAGATCGGAGGCGCGGCTCGAGGGAGCGAGCACGGTGACGGAGTGCCCGAGCTGGCGCAGTTCTCGCGCGATCCCGGTCACATGCTCGTTGACGTCGTGCGGTTGCGACCACGCGAACGGCGTCACGAGGCAGATGCGAAGACTCACGCTTCGAGTCTAGCCCCGTCGAGGCTCGGAACCGCCGTGGGCCAGGCACGCTCGGACTGAGGTCTGAGCTTGCCTGGCCCACGTAGGTGGAGTCGACTGCAGAATCGAGATTGCGGCAGCGAGGCCGCCGCCGAGTCGCGCCGTCTCGCGCGACCCAGCAGCGGCCTACCGCCAGGTTTCTCTCATTCCGTGCTGCGTTCCTTTCGTCGTCGTAGCGCACCACGCAGTGGGATCGCGTCGCCTCGCCTGCCCCGGGCCGGCAGACGACGCGATCCCGTTTCAATGGTCATCTCGTGTCCTTCGTCGTCGCTTTCCCGACGACCCGGGCAGCCGCCGCCGTCCTGGCCGGTAAGCGGCCGGGCGAGGGCGGTCTGCGGGTCGAGCCGTCGGGTCAGCGATCTCTCCATCTCTCCTACAGCAGCCCGAAGAGCTCGAAGCGGATCCGAGTCCTGAGCCGGTTGGTCTGATCACGGTTGGTCTGATCAGCGATCTGCTCCTGCATGCTGACCTGGCTGACGTGCGCCGTGTTGTTCATCCCGGCGTTGCTCGAGGCCTCGCCGCCGAACGCGTAGCCGTCGCCGCCACTGGCGTTGCCGCCACTGGCGTTGCCGCCGCTCGCGTCCGCCTCACCCGTGCCGTCGGCAAGGGCGCTCGCGTCGGCGAGTGCGGCTCCAGCCTCGTTCACGTTGGCCCCACCGTCGCCGCCGATGGACTCGGCCGAGTTGGCTCCGCCGAACGTGTCGGCGTCGCCGCCGGCTCCGCTCTCCGAGGCCGCAACCGACGAGGCGTCGCCGCCATCGCCGCCTGCACCGGTCTCGCCGCCCGCGAGGATCACGTCGGCGTCGCCGCCGCTTGCGGGACCGCCACTCGCGGATCCGGTCGAGCCGCTGTTCTCGGCCGACGTGTCACCGCTCACGCCGCCGGCTCCACCTTCGCTGCCGGCGTTCGAGGAGGCGTCGCCGCCGTAGCCGGCGCCACCCTTGCTGCCTGCGTTCGACGTGGCGTCGCCGCCGTCGCCGTTGTTCTCGTTGCGGTTGTTGCCGCTTTCGGCGAGACCGTCGGCGAAGGAGTCGCCGTCGCCGCCGTCCCCAGCCGAGCCACCGAGGGCTCCACTGGAGCCACCTGCGCCGCCCGCGGCAGCGGAGGTGTTGGTGTCGGTTGCGGCACCGGTCGTCGGGCTGTCCTGCTCGGCCTCGGCGTCGCCGCCTTCGGCTGCGCTCAGGGCGCCGGCGTCGCCGCCGGGCCCGTTGCCGCCGTCGGCATCCGAGTTCGCCCGCGAGTCGCCACCATTGGCGTTGCCGGAGTCGCCGTCGTTGTCGACGTCGATGTCGCCGGACCTACCGTTGGACCTGGCGTTCCCGCCATCAGCGCAGCTCGAGCCGCTGATGCAGGCCGCGTTCGCCCCTTCGCCGCCGTCGCCGCCGTCGGCGCTGCCACCGCTCGAGCTTGCGCTCGAGGTGGAGTCGCCGCCGGTGTTGCCGGACGAGCTGGTGTCGCCGCTCGAGGTGGCCGAGGAGCCGCCACCGGGTGCCGACGCGCCGCTCTGGCTCGCGTCGCCGCCGCTCGAGTCGGCCGTGCCTCCGACTGCGCCGGAGTTGGCCGAGCCGCCGGCGGAGATGCCGCCGTCTGCGGATCCACCGTCGCCACCCTTGCCCTTCGCGTCCGCGCTGGCCGAGCTAGCGACCACGCCGCCCTGATGGACAGCGGCGATCTGCGTGCTCACCTGTGCGGCCACGTTGGCCTGGATAGCAGTCGGATCGGGCAGGCTGCCGCCAGTGTTGGCCATTGCAGAGGCCGGCAAGGCGAGCGCCGCAGCGCTGAGGCCTGCGATCAGGAACTTCCTAGACACTTTCACTCCCTTCGGTTCTTTGTCGGATCGAATGACACGCCCGGATGCCGGGGGCATCCTGCGTGGACCGAGTTCGAAGCCGAAGGGGGCTAGCCGGGGCGGGTGTCGATGAGCAGGAACACCGCAGATCGCTTACCGATCTGCGAGAACAGCCGCCGTCCCAGGCCGGGCGCCACCAGGACGAACAGGGCGGCGAGCGCGGCGAGCGCTCCGCCCGAGGTGGCGCCGACTGAGCCGGCGGACGCCCCGAATGGTGCGGGGCCGGATGTCGAGCGGCGCGAGCCGCCTGCGACATCTTCGTCGTCTGCTGCCTCCGACGAGGCCTCGACCGCCGCCGGGTGCCTGACGGCGCCGAAGGCGTGGGCGAGGGACGACGAAATCTGAGTGGAGACACTCGAGAGCGTCTGGGGGAGAGAGGCTTGCGCGGCCTGCACGGCGCCGGCGCCAACCGCGTGGCCGAGAACCGCTTCGGTGCGAGCCGCGTGGGCGCCGGCGGTGTGGGTGCGAACGGCCCCGTGAACCTGGGCGATCGGACGGTGCGCCGTCGGCACGATCGGCGCTGCGCCTGCGGCCGGCGCCGTCGTCGCGCTCGTCTCGACAACCGCCACAGCCTCGGCGATCGCGCTGGGCTCGGCCTGCGAGGAGGTGCCGTCCGGCCTAGCCGCGTCGCTGGCGGCCGGCGCGGTTCCGGGGGGCGGGGTCGCATAGCGGTGCACGATCGAGCCGGCGCTCGTCCCGGCGGAGGCCGAGCCCGTCTGCTCGATCGTCGCGATCTGGTAGGCCTCCTGCGACTGGATCGCGGTGTCTCCGCTCTGCGACTGGAAGACGCCCTGGCTCGTGGTGCTCGACGACGAGCCGCGAGCGGTCGAGCGGGCGCCGATCGTCTGGGACGAGGTGTCTCCGGTCGCGGCGCTCTCGTTCAGCGTCCGCTCCAGCACGGCGGCTGCGACGAGCTCGAGGCTCTGCGCGACCGTCTCCCACTGCCCGGAGAC
>JACCRW010000354.1 GCA_013813345.1 Actinomycetota bacterium | reverse complement strand
CTCCGTCTCCGCGGCAGGCGCCGGATAGCTCCGCTGCGGTCCGAACACGGCGGGGAGCAGGTCGTCGGTGTTCGCGTCCTCGTCGGCGAACGCGGTCTCGATCGCGAGCTCGACGTCGCGCTCGACCTCGCGCAGGACGGCCTCGATGCGGTCGTCGTCGAGCTCGCCGCGGTCCCGAAGCAGTAGCTCGAAGCGCGGCAGCGGATCCTTCGCCTCCCACTCCTCGACGAGCGCCGGGTCGCGGACGTCCGGAAGGTTCGCGCGCATCGAGTGCTGCATCCGCCGGAACGTCTTCATCTCCAGGAACGTCGGGCCGGCGCCTTCCCGAGCCCGCGTGAGCGCGCGCGCCACCGCGTCCTCGACGGCGAGCACGTCGTTCCCGTCCACGATCTCGCCCGGCATCCCGTAGCCGACCGCACGGTCGGCGAGATCCTCGACGGCGCGCTGCGCCCGCCAGTCGGCCGAGAGCGCGAACTGGTTGTTCTCGCAGATGAAGACGACCGGGAGCGCCCAGGTGGCGGCGAGGTTCATCCCCTCGTGCGCCGCGCCCTGACCGGCCGCCCCGTCGCCGAAGAAGGCCACCGCCGCCTGCCCCGTCGCCCGGAGCTTCGCGGTCAGGGCCGCTCCGCAGGCGTGGGGGATCCCGGCGCCGACGATCCCGTTGCAGCCGAGAATGTCGAGCGAGAGGTCTGCGATGTGCATCGAGCCGCCGAGCCCCTTGCAGTAGCCGGTTCGCTTCCCGAACATCTCCGCCATCATCCGGCGGAGGTCTGCTCCCGCCGCGATCAGATGGCCGTGCGAGCGGTGATGGCCGACAAGGTAGTCGGTCTCGCGCATGACGCCGGCCGCGCCGACGGCGATCGCCTCCTGCCCGACGCAGCTGTGCGCGGTTCCGAAGATGACACCCTGCTGAAAGAGCTCCGCGGCTCGATCCTCGAAGCGGCGGATCAACGCCAGCAGGCGGTACTGCTCGAGAAGCGGCGGACGGTCGGCCGGGCGATTCGCGACGACAGTCGCCTCGACGCTCACCAAGCCGGCCGCTGGTGGAGCTCGAAGATGTAGCCGTCCGGGTCGAGTGCGTAGAGGCTCTTGCCGCCCGCGTTGGCGCCCGCGCTCATCTCCACGGGCCCGTCCGAGCGGAACGAGACACCTCGCGCTCGCAACTCCTCCCAGAGCGCGTCGATTCCCGTCACGTAGACGCAAAAATGGCCCGTGCCGTAGTCGCACGGCCGGGAGCTGCCCGAGTGCCGCTCGCAGCCCCGGTATTCGATCAGCTCGACCTCGAGCTCGCTCCCGCTCCCCGGCACGCGAAGCATCGCGATCTCGAGCCCCGTCGCCTCGGGAACGCCGACGATCCGCATGATCTCCGGCTCCTCGTAGAGCCGCCGCCAGAGGAGCTCCAGACCGAGCAGCTCGCAGTAGAACTCGAGCGAGCGGTCGAGGTCTGAGACGGTGATCCCCGCGTGACGCGCCCCGGCGATCGTCCACGTGCTCACGGGGCTAACGTACTGCGAAGGAGGGCTTGGATGCTGAAGAACCGGGTTGCGCTGGTCACGGGAGCTGCGAGCGGGATCGGCCGCGAGATCGCAGAGCGCTTCGCGAGCGAAGGCGCCCGCGTCACCGGTTTCGACCGCGCCGGCGAGGTGGCGATCCGCGGCGACGTCCGCGTCCCTGAGGACGTCGAACGCGCTGTCGACCAGGTCATGGCGGCGGAGGGGCGGATCGACGTGCTCGTCTGTAGCGCCGGCGTCCGCGAGATCGGAGACATCTACACGATGCCGACCGAGGAATGGGACAACGTGATCGCCGTCAACCTGTGCGGCACGTTCTACTTCTGCCAAGCCGCCGCACGATGGATGCGCGAGGGCGGCGGCGGCGCGATCGTGAACATCTCGTCCGTCGGAGGCCTGATCGGGCTCGCGCGGCGTCCGGCCTACACGGCGGCGAAGCACGGGGTGATCGGGCTGACGAAGAGCCTGGCTCGCGACCTCGGACCCGCCGGGATCCGCGTCAACGCGATCTGTCCCGGGCTGATCCGGACACCGCTGACAGAGCAGTACTTCGTCGAGGACGCCTTCGAGGAGGGTCTGCGCTCGATCGTTCCCCAGGGGCGAGCCGGAGTCGCCGCCGACGTCGCCGACGCCGCTCTCTATCTCGCGAGCGACCAGTCCGCGTACGTGAACGGCGTCTCGCTCACGGTCGACGGCGGCTGGCTGGCGGAGAAGAGCTTCGCCGCCGGCGAAGCAGCCGCCTCCACCTTCCTGGCCGCGAACGAGACAGTCGACGGCCCTTAGCTCACTTCGCCGGCCTCGCTCGCTCGAAATAGGCGAACATCGCCGCCGAATCTAGGCCGAGGAGGTCGCGACAACAGTCGCGTTTCTCTGCTCGAACGGCGCGTTGCACACAACGGTGCCGTCGTCTCGGTCGATGTCGGCTACACGCTCGCTTGAGGCCGCCCCGGCCCTGCTTGCCGCGACTGCATACCCATGACTCTTCGCCAATTCTCGTGCGCCATTCGTGCGCCAGTAGGCTCCGAACTCAGCGGACTTTGACGGACGCGGGCGGACTGACAATGAGAGGGTTGGAGTATCAGCTGTCGCTCAGCCATGCGAATTCGCGACGACGGAGCGGCGTAGGAGTCGAACCTACCCAGCCGTGGGTTACACGACCTCGCCGGCTTTGAAGACTATTTCGAATAGCGCGATTTACAGGAGCTTTTTACTCCGTGCGCCAGCTGGTGCGCCAGTACCTCCATCACCCGGACACGGCCATACAACCCTTCGGCGGGGTCGTGTCGCTGCTCATGTACGTAGGCGTGAGCCGGTCGAGGTGGCGGGACAGGCCGGGCAACGGCCCCGGACCTTAGCCACGGGTGCCACGCCCCTCTGCAACTCATCGCGGGCGGGCCCGTCGTTG
>JACCRW010000331.1 GCA_013813345.1 Actinomycetota bacterium | reverse complement strand
CGACCAGCCCGGGGAGCACCTCGCCGCGACCGCCCGCGACCGGGGCTGGAGCCGGATCGGCGTCTACGGCCTCGACTACATCATGACGGTGCGGGACTTCCGCGCTCTCGACGCAAGCGTAGACCTCGTCCCGTTCGACGTCGAGTTCGACCTCGCGCGGGCCGTGAAGAGCGAGGCGGAGCTCGAGTCGGTGCGCGCGAGCGTGCGGATCAACGAGGACGGCTTCGACGCGTTCCTCGCCGCCTACGAGCCGGGGAAGACTGCGGCGGAGGTGATGGCGCCGGCGGAGGAGCTCTTCGTCGAGCGCGGCTGCGGGCGGCTGACGATGAACATGGTGCTCGTGGGCCCGGAGTTCGCGATCGCGAAGACCGAGACCGTGCTCGGCGACTTTGTCGTGCCGTCGCTCGAGATCGCGGGGCCTGGGATGCACTGGGTCGAGGTCTCCAGGGCGATCGGCAAGGCCGACACCGAGACGTTGCGGATGTTCGACGCCTACGAGGAGTACCACAAGGTCGCCCGGACGGCGCTGCGGCCCGGCGCGACCGCGAGCGACGTCCACCGCGCGGTCTCGAAGGGCTTCACGGAACGCGGCTACCACCTCGGCCACGTGACCGGCCACTCGATCGGGATGACGATGATCGAGCACCCGAAGCTCGGCGAGGGGGTAGAGACCGAGCTTGCGGCGGGAATGGTGTTCTCGATGCACCCGCACGCGATCGCGAGTGACGGGAAGGCGTGCCTCTACATGCAGGACACGTGGCTCGTCACCGACGCAGGCGGCGAGCCGCTCTCGCGCCTGCCGCTGCGGATCTTCGGCGGCTAGAGTGGGAGCTTGGAGCTGATCCCGGCCAACGACGAGGAACGGCTCGCGGCGGTGCACCGCTACGACGTGCTCGACACGCCTCCCGACGGCGCCTTCGATCGGATTACGGCGCTTGCCGCACGTCTCTTCGACGTACCCATCTCGATCGTCAGCCTCGTCGACCGCGACCGGATCTGGTTCAAGTCGCATCATGGGATCGAAGCCACGGAGATCGGCCGCGACCCGGGGCTTTGCGCCTCCGCTGTTTGCCAGCTCGAGCCGTGGCTCGTCGGTGACGCGAAGGTCGATCTCCGGACGATCGACAACCCGCTCGTCGCAGGTGAGCTCGGCCTCCGTTTCTACCTCGGGGTGCCGCTGATCACCTCCGACGGCTTCAATCTGGGGACGCTGAACGTGATCGACGTGGAGCCGCGGGAGGTGACCGACGCCGAGGTCGCGACGCTCCAGGATCTGGCCGCGATCGTCGTCGACGAGCTCGAGGTGCGGTTGGCCGCGCGGAGGAAGCTCGAGGAGCGCCGTCAGCGCGCGCTCGAGCTGAACGACGACGTCGTTCAGGGGCTCGCGTTCGCCAAGCTTGCTCTCGAGTCCGGCCAGGACGAGCTCGCGCGGGACGCGGTCACGAACACGCTGCGGACTGCGCAATCGATGGTGGGCGAGCTGCTCGAGAGTGCAGGGAAGGAAGGGCGGCTCGGCCCGGGAGATCTTGTCCGGAGCTCCGAGGCACTGGTCTCCCGGCCCCGTCCCTCTCCGTGACGGCGAGTCGGATTCGCGTGCTGCTCGCCGATGACACAGCCGAGTATCGCCAGCTTCTCCGCGTGATCCTCGAGCAGGACGGGCGCTTTGAGATCGTCGCCGAGGCGGTAGATGGAGCGGAGGCTGTGCGTTCTTGTACCGCGGAGCGCCCGGACGTCGTCGTCCTCGATCTCGCGATGCCGGTCCTGGACGGGTTGCAGGCGATCCCGCTGATCCGCGCCGCCTCCCCGGAGACGGCGATCGTGGTGCTCTCCGGATTCGCGCGCGGGCGCCTCGACGATCAGGCGCTCGCGACCGGCGCGAGCAGGTACGTCGAGAAAGGCGAGGCGTTCTCGCTGATCGTCCCGACGCTGCTCGAGGTGACGGCCGAACCTGTGGGGTGGCTCTAGCGACGGGCGCAGCGACAGATCGGCTCGCCGAGCTCTCGCCGCTCGAACCGCTTGCCGCAGCGAGCGCACGAGGCCGGAATCAGCTGCGCGCGTTCGAGCAGCGGCTTCATCAGCGTTGCCCAGAGAACGCCGTACGCGATCAGGAGCTGCGTGGTCATACTGGCCGTATCGACCGGGATCTGAGAACGGATTAGTGCCGCCGAAGGGTGATCTCGGGCGCCGCCTCGCCGTCGCGCGCGGTGACGAGCCGGCGGACGCCGTCGTCCGGGGCGGACGCGTTCTCTCGGTCTTCACCCGCGAATGGCTCAACGTCGATGTCGCGATCTGCGATGGAGCGATCGCCGGCCTCGGCTCCTACGAGGGTCACGAGGCCGTCGATGCAGACGGGGCGTACGTCGTTCCCGGCTTCATCGACGCGCACATGCACCTCGAGAGCTCGAAGATCCTCGTCTCGGAGTTCGCGCGGCTCGTGCTGCCGCTTGGGACGACAGCGGTGGTGGCCGACCCGCACGAGATCGCGAACGTGCTCGGCACGGACGGCGTCCATTGGCTCGTCGACGCGTGCGCCGACCTCCCGCTCGACGTCTACTTCACGGCCTCCTCGTGCGTGCCGGCATCGCGTTTCGAGTCGCCGCGGCGCCCGTTCAATCCCGGCGACCTGAAGGCGCTCCTCCGGCGCACGCGCGTGATCGGGCTCGCCGAGATGATGAACTTCCCGGGCGTGATCTCAGGAGCGGCGAGCGAGCTGGCCAAGCTCGCCGTCGAGGGCGCGGATCACGTCGACGGCCATGCGCCGGGCGTCCTCGGCAAGGATCTGCAGGCGTACGCCGCGGCGGGAATCGGCTCCGACCACGAGGCGTTCACCGCCGAGGAGGGCCTGGAGCGGCTGCGCGCGGGAATGTGGCTCCTGATCCGGGAGGCCTCCGCTGCCCGCAACCTGCGGGCGCTCGCGCCACTGGCGATCGAGTACGGGCCTGCGCGGATGGCCTTCTGTACCGACGATCGCGAGCCGGAGCACATCGCGGCGGACGGGCACATCAACGGGATCGTCCGCGAGGCGGTGGCGCTCGGCGTGAGAGCGGAGGACGCGCTGACGATGGCGTCGCACAACCCGGCGCTCTGGCACCGGCTCGGCCATCTCGGCGCCGTCGCGCCCGGCTACCAGGCCGACCTCCTGCTCCTACCCGACCTCGAGCGCTTCGTTCCGGACCTCGTGCTCAAGCGCGGCCGCCCGGTCGAGGCGATTCCCGAGACGCCGGTACCTGAGTGGGTGCGGCAGACGGTGCGGCTGAAGGCCGTGGCGCCGAGCGACCTGCGCGTCCCCTGGGAGGGCGGGACGGCGCGGGTGATCGGACTCGTTCCGGGTCAGATCGTTACCGAGTCGCTTGTCGAGGAACTGGGTGGAGAGGACGGCACCGCGTCGGCCGATGTGGAGCGCGACCTCGCCAAGATCGCGGTCGTCGAGCGCCATCTGGGCACGGGACGGATCGGCCTTGGCTTCGTCCGCGGCTTCGGACTCGCGCGCGGCGCTGTCGCGACGACGTTCTCGCACGACGCGCACAACCTCGTGGTCGTGGGAATGAGCGATGGGGAGATGCTCCGCGCGATCGAGCGGGCTGTCGAGCTCGGCGGCGGGCTCGTCGTCGTCGACGGCGAGGACGTGACGGCCGAACTGCCGCTGCCCGTCGCGGGTCTCCTCTCCGACCGACCCTTGCAAGAGGTCATCGCGGCCAGCGAGGCGGTCGTCGCGGCGGTGCACGCGCTCGGCTCGGAGGTCGAGTCGCCCTTTCAGTCGCTCGCGTTCCTGGCGCTCTCCGTGATCCCGAGCCTGAAGATCACCGACCGGGGGCTCGTGGACGTCGGCCGCTTCGAGCTCGTGCCGCTGGCGGCTGGGTCGCTCGTCAGCGCAGACTGACAGGGACAGTCCCTGTCAACGTACGTTGACAGGCCGCGCGCGGTTGGTAAGCGGGAATCGCGCCGCGATAGACTGACGCCGTGAGCTGGCCCTACCTCGTACTGCTCGCACTCGCGCTCGTCGTCCTCGCCGGCGCCGAGTGGCAGCGTCTCGTCGGCGCCCGCGGCTCCGGACAGCCCGGTCTCGGCAGGCTGGGCTCGGAGGCTCGCGAAGCCCGCGCCCGTCAGAAGCGGAAGGCGAACCTGACGCTGATCCGCTCCGAGAGCGAGGAGTTCGCCGAGAGCGTTCAGCGCGACCTCGCCGACTTACCGACGATCGAGGAAAAGGACCGCCGCCGCCGCTAGCGGACGGTGAAGCTGGTGCGCAGGAACGCCGTGTTCGGGAGGATCCGCAGGACGTTCTCGTTGTTCCGCGTCTCCTGGTAGTCCGAGAGCTGGAGGACGAGCGAATGGCGGCCCCGGGCAAGGCCACCGGTCGGGATCCTGATCGCTCCTCCGGAGACCCGAGCGCCGCGTTCGCGGCCGTCGATCCGGAGGACGAGCGAGCTCGCGTCGACTCCCGCACCGACATCGGTCGCGCCAATCGCGAGCAGAGCGCCGCGCGCGACGACCCGCGTCCGGAAGGCGAGACGAGGCGGCGTCACGTCGTTCACCCAGTAGCGGAATGCGAAGGCGCCCGCGCTCGTCGCGCTGTGGCTGTCGAAGACGATGTCGTACGCACCTCGAGCGGGTCGCAGGATCCCGGCCGCGAGCACCGGCTCCTCGAATGTCCGCAGGTACGGGTTCAGGTTGAACGGAAGCGCGGCATAGCCGGTGAGCCGGTTCTCGTTCCCGGCAGAGACGACTCGCGGCTCGACCCGCACCCCGCGAGCGCGCGAGGTGACGACGACGCCGACGTTCGCGACCGGCCGGCCCACGTTGACGCGAAAGACCCGCTCGGGGCCGGTGAGGTTCGTCTCGAAGCCCTTGCCCTCGGGGCTCTCCGGATACCGGTAGCGCGCGACGAGGGAGCTGCCGCCGCGGGTCGTCGCCTTGTGGAGCCCCGGCTTGACGAGCGGCGTCGACCTCGCGCCGCCGAGCGCGGGCGCCGAGCTGCGGAGCCAGAACGGAATCCGCCGGCGCTCGGCTCCTCGGGTGAGGACGACGAAGCCCGAGAGCTCCGAGTCCGGCGCGTTCGCCGCGGTCGTCAGGCTCACCGGTAGCGCTCCCGGCACCGCCACGGAGGCCGGCACGGTGACCGTGACGCCGACCGCGCCCGTCTGGTGCTCGACGGTCGCGGCCCACTCACCCGCACCGCCGCCGGCGTCGGTCAGCGAAATCGACCTCGTGAGCGTCGCGCCGCGCGGCACGAGCCCGAACGAGAGCGCGACGGGTGTGGCGAAGAGGAGCGGCGCATCGGCCCGCCGGAGGTTGACGACGCCGCCGCCTTCGCGGTTCGTCGGTGCCTCGACCGTTCGGCTGTCGTCGACGAACGCGCGGTCGCCGGTTAGCGCGAGCGCGGCCTTCACCTGTGCGGGTGTCCACGAGGGATGCCGCTGGCGGAGGAGCGCGACCGCGCCGGCGACGTGCGGCGCCGCCATGCTCGTTCCCGAAAGCGTGGCGAAGCGCCGACCGGGCGCGGCCGAGAGAATCGAGACGCCCGGCGCGCTCACCTCGGGCTTGAGCTGGAGCGTGAGCGGCGTCGGGCCACCCGCGGAGAAGCCGGCGATCACGTTGGTGGGGCCGCTACGCGTGGTCGTGACGGCGCCGACGGTGATCGCCTCGGGGGTCGAGCCGGGCGAGGCGACCGAGCCGTTGCCGAAGTCCGCGAAATCGTTCCCTGCCGAGACGACCGGGACGACGCCGGCCCGAGCCGCGGCCGAGAGCGCGGCGACGACGATGTCGCGCGACGGCTCGATCTCGGGCTCGCCGAGCGAGAGGTTGATCACGTCCATCCCGTCGGCGACGGCCGCCTCGATCGCGGCGACGAGCTCGGGCGAGTTGCCGTCGAGGCCGACGTCGGCGTCGGTCGGAATCGTCAGCGCCTTGTAGTTGCCGAGGTACGCCCTCGGGGCGACCCCGGAGATCCGCCGGCCCTCGGCGAGCGTGTTCGCGTTCCCCGCAGCGATGCCCGCGACGTGGGTTCCGTGCGAGGAGAACTCGGGATCGAACGGCTTTGCCGCATGCTTCCAGGCGGGCCGCGCGGGCGGGAAGGCGCGCGCGACGATCACCTTCGCGTTCGTGAACGCCGCCTGTCCCTTGGGATACCCGGCGGGCATCGTATAGCCGGCGGGATCAAAGAAGGGATGGGTCTGGTCGATCCCCTCGTCGATGATCCCGATCTTGATCCCCTGGCCGGCGCTCGCGAGCGCGGGGCCCCAAAGCGCGGGCGCGCCGATCTGCTGCGGACCGCGGTCGAGGAGCGGCGAATAGCGGACGCTTGGATAGATGCGCTCGACGCCCGGCATCGACGCGAGCCGGTCGACCTGGTCGCGCGGGACGACGACCGCGAGCGCATTCGCGACGATGCGGTAGCGCCAGCGGATCTCCGCTTGCGGAAGAGCGTCCTCGATCCTGGTCTGCAGCGCCTGCTGCGAGGCGGCGAGCGTGCGCAGATACGAGCGGGAAGTCGCGGTGCTCAGACTGAGGCGCCGGCCGCCCGTCGCCGCGAGTGTCCGGCCGGGACGGGCGACTGCGAGCGGCTCGGCCTCGAGCGCGACGACGACCTCGACGAGCGGCCCGGTGCTCGCTCCTTGGCGTGCTGCACCCGCCGACGTGACGAGCGCGACGAGCAGCAGAGGCAGGAGAATGGCAACCCGGCGCATCGGTCGTCCAGGGTAGCCGCGGCCTGTGAAGGCGACGTTAAGCGGCGCTCAGTCGCGCCGCGTCGTCAGCGCGAGGACGATCCGGCGCCAGAGCTGATCGAGGAAGCGAAGCACGAGTGCGGATGAGAGGACTTGAACCTCCACGCCCCGAAAGGCACACGGACCTGAACCGTGCGCGTCTACCAATTCCGCCACATCCGCGTGGGCCGACAGTCTAGCGGCGGCTCGCTCTAGGATCGCGGCTCGTGACGTTGCTGCCGCCACTCGAGCCGAAGCGGCCGGACGTCTCCGAGGAGCTCGCGGAGCGCGATCTCGCCGACGAGCGGCTGATCGGCCTCCGGGTCGACGAGGCCGCGCTCGGAGGCGATCTCTCCGAGCGCGCTGCGGCTGACCTCCGGCTTCAGGACGTTCGCCTGACCAACCTCGACCTCACCGGAACCGAGGCGCCCGGGGTGACGGTGACGGACGCGATCGTCGCCGGCGGCAGCTGGGCGAACCTGCGCGCCGCGCGCGGAACGCTCACTCGCGTCGAGGCGCAGGAGCTCCGAGCGACCGGCGTCGACTTCACCGAGGCCGTGCTCAAGGACGTCGTCTTCGCCGACGCGCGGCTCGACCTCGCCACCTTTCGGTTCGCGAAGCTGGAGCGGGTCGTCTTCCGCGATTGCCGGCTCGAGGAGGCGGACTTTCTCGGCGCCGCGCTCGTCTCGGTGCGCTTCGAGCGCTGCAATCTGGCCCGTGCGAGCTTCGTCGACGCGACCTGCGAGCGCTGCGAGCTCCGCGACTGCGAGCTCGCCGACCTCCAGGGGATCGAGGGGCTCCGTGGCGCTCGCATGCCGTGGCACGAGGTGATCCAAGTTGCCGACCAGCTGGCGACGGCGATCGGGATCACCGTGATCGACTAGCGCCCGAGCGCTTCAGCGCAAAGCGGCAAGCACGTCATCGGCGTGGGTGTCCGGCTTGATCTTGCGCATGATCTTCGCGACGGTGCCCTCGGCATCGATCACGAAGGTCGAGCGCTCGACGCCCATGTAGCTCTTGCCGGCGTACGTCTTCTCAGCCCAGACGCCGTAGTCCTCGGCCGTCGCGTGCTCCGCGTCGGCGAGGAGCGTGAACGGAAGGTCGTACTTCTTCTTGAACTTCGCATGCGAGGCCTCGCCGTCGGGACTGACCCCGAGCACCACCGCACCGGCCCGCTCGAACTCACCCCAGGCGTCCCGGATCCCGCACGCCTGAGCGGTGCAGCCGGGCGTGTCGTCCTTCGGGTAAAAGAACAGTACGACCGGCTTCCCTCGAAGCGACGACAGACGGACTCGCTCGCCCGAGTCGGTCGCGAGCTCGAACTCGGGGGCCGGCTGGCCTTCCTCCACCATGCTTCTTCCTTCGCGCTCGACGTGCGGACGGCGCGAGCCTATCGACCGCCAGTGAACCGGGGCCGATTCGGGCGGGGGCGGCGTGAGCGCGGTAAAGCCTCTCCGCGCGGCCGTCCTCGCGGCGATCCAGCCCGGACACAGCATCCCGCTCCCTCTCACCCGCGAGCAGAAGCAAGGCTTCCGCGACCGTGACGGCAAGATCGCGCTCGACGTTGTTCGCCACCTGCTCGCCGCCCGGTCCACCGCCGTCCAGCCGAGCACACCCCGCGAGAGCTTCCCACTTGTCGAGGAAGTGTTCGCCGCCATCGCCCGTAAGCTCACCGGCTCCGACCGATTCGGAATCAAGCGATCCCGCCACCTGATCCGCCGACTCCGCGCAGCCGGGATCATCGAGGACGCAGGCTCCTACCGACAGCACTACACCCGCCGAGGCGTCTCAGGATTCCGCGTCAAGCTCTACAAGCTCGGCGTCGAGATTCGTGCTCTAACCGCTCCGCTCAGACGTAAGCGTGCTGTCGGCAGTAGGGGTCGTGTCAAGGGTGGGCAGAGGGTCCGTTGGTGGAAGCATCCGCTGTTTGGGGACCTGTTGGGGCGGCCTCCGCCGCATCTGACGAAGCGCCAGAGACGCAAGATGCGGTCACTTGACGAGCGTGGGATGGGTGGCGGTGATGCCTGCTCTGCGTCCCTGCCTGCGCTGCGGTCAGCTCGTGCGTGGATCGTCGTACTGCTCCCGGCATACGCCGGCGAAGCGGCCGTCGCCGAGCTCGAGCAGCCGGCCGTCCCCGCACGCCCGTCGGAAGGCGAAGGCTGCGGTAGGCAACCGCTGCCAGGACTGCGGCCAGTCGCCCACCCCCGACAATCCGCTCGAGCTCGACGCGGTCATCCCGATTGCCGACGGCGGCACCCATGAGCCCGAGAACACCCGCGTTCGCTGCCGCCGCTGCCACCGGGCGAAGACGCGCGCGGACGCGAGAGCGCGACGCGGCTAGTCGAGGCACTCAGGTCGAACCGTTGCCCAGAGCAGCCGCTTCATGTCGGAGCCCGCCACAATGATGGTCACGATCCTTACGAGATCGTCAGCTCGCCAGTAACCGCGAAGTGGAGCCGCCGTTGGTCGCCTTTCTTGACTCAACGCCGTAGACCCCCTCTCCCCTGCTGTTCCGTGCAAAACGCCGGAAGTGTCTTCGTTCGCAATACACGGGTATTTGACTTGATACACGTATAAACGCTAGAGTCCGCCTGTATGAACATCACCGTCTATCTGCCAGACGAGATCGGGGAGCGGGCGAAGGCGGCCGAGCTTCCTGTATCGCGTCTTCTCCGGGACGCGGTGGTCAACGAACTCGAGAGGAGAGCAGCCGTGACGAAGGCGCTGGCGTTGAGCGAGGTCCACGAACTTCAGTTGGAGGACAAGGATGGCCGGGCGTACATCGGCCGCGTCGCGGGCGCGATCCTCGCTCTCGAATCTCAGGGCGCAAAGCACGTCGAGGTCTACTTGACTGACGATGAGCGGGTGATCCTGTACGACGGCAACAAACGCTCGTACTTCGTAGTGGAAGACCCGGTCGAGGAGCTGCGGGGGTATCTGACTCTCGACTCCTACATCGACATCCTTGATTCCCTCGGAGAGACCCCGATCATCGAGGTATAAGGGGACGCGGGCTAGATCCATCCGAGCAGTCGGACGGGCTGCTCGAGG
>JACCRW010000323.1 GCA_013813345.1 Actinomycetota bacterium | reverse complement strand
GCAGCGCCGAGGCGTTGAAGGAGCGCTGGTCGTAGGCAAGCGGCTCGACGTACCAGCGCATCAGCTTGCGGAGCACGGCCTTCGCCGGGTTCGCGAGCCTGCCGCTGAAGCCGGGGCGAAGCTGGAGCGGTCGATCGGCGGACACGGGCCAGAGCCGCTCGGCGTCTCCGCGCGCGGCCAGGCGATCCGCGTCGCTTCCTCCACCGGTGTCGCCGGGAGCAGCGCCCGAGCGACGAACCTCCTCCTTGAGCTGCGCGAAGAGCGCTGCGACGTCAGGCTCTCCATTCGACGAAATCCCTGCAGAAGGCGCGTTTTCCTCCAGGGAGTCGTGCATCGGAGGATTGTACCGCGCTGTCGGGATGGGCAGGGTGGCGGGATAGGCTGGCTCGATGCGCGTCGGGATCAGCCTGCTGACGCTCGTTCCGGGCGAGGTGGGCGGTGCCGAGACGGCGGCGCGCGGGCTTGCCGCCGGGCTCGCGGAGGCGGGCACGCTCGACTATTGGGCGCTCGTCTCGCCGGTCGCGCGCGGCGCGGGCGAGGGGCTGCCGGAGACTGTCGTGGCGGAGTATCGCGCTGCCCGAACGGTGCCGCAGCGCGCTCTTGCGATGGGTCTCGGCGCGCTGCGGCAGGAGCGGCTGCGCCGCAACTACGCCGGGCTCGACGCCGTCCACTACCCGCTCACGATCGCACTTCCCACGCTCGAGCTTCCGACCGTCGTCACCGTCCACGATCTCCAGCACCTCGAGCTGCCGCACCTCTTCAGCCGGGCCGAGCGGCTCTTCCGGCGCCGAATGCACGAGGGCTCGGCGCGGCGGGCGGACGTCGTCATCGTCCCGAGCCAGTTCGTCCGGCGAGTCGTCGTCGAGCGCCTCGGGCTCGCGCCGGAGCGGGTGCATTCGATCCCGTGGGGGATCGACCACGAGCGCTTCTCGCCTGGCCGTGGGCCGCGCGAGGGCTTTCTGCTCTATCCGGCACGACCCTGGCCGCACAAGAACCACGATCGCCTTTTCGAGGCGTTTGCGCTCCTGCGGCAGGAGCGGCCGGAGGTCGAGCTCGTGCTGACCGGCGGCGGCCACGAGGGCCGGCCGGTGCCGGCGGGCGTGACGGTGAAGGGGCTCGTCTTGGCCGAGGAGCTCGTCTCGCTCTACCGGCGCGCAGCGTGCCTCGTCTTCCCGAGCCTCTACGAGGGCTTCGGCCAGCCGCCGCTCGAGGCGATGGCCTGCGGCTGTCCCGTCGCGTCGTCGAACGTCGCCGCCCTACCGGAGGCGTGCGGCGACGCCGCGGCGCTCTTCGACCCAACGGATGCCGAGGACATCGCCGCGGTCGTCGCCGCGGTGCTCGAGAGTCCGGAACGGCTCGTCGCGGCCGGCCTCGAGCGGGCGGCGCAGTTCACCTGGGCGGAGACGGCCCGCCGGCACGAGGCGGTCTACCGCTCGCTTTAGAGACCTTGTGTTGGAACAACACAAGCGCTCTTCCGCCCTCGCAACGAAGCTGTTGGCGATGAGCTTGTGTTGGAACAACACAAGCTCCCTCAGCGGCGGCCCATCCTGCCGCGGCGGTAGTCGCGCCAGGCGCGGAGCACCGTCCAGAGGGCCGCGCCGCGCTTCGGGTGGGCGAGCGCCTGGACGAGGTGCGTGCCGACGATCGCGGCGCGCCTCACGCCTGTGTGGCCGCGCGTCAGGGGCACGCGCCGCTCGCAGATTGCGAGCGTGTTGCGGCAGTGGTAGTAGAGGCTCGTGGTCGAGGCCTCGCCGCCCGTGGAGGCCGAGACGCGGTGCCAGGACTGCATCGACGGGACGAAGACGACGCGCATCCCGGCATCGCGGATCCGCAGACACCAGTCCACGTCCTCCAGGTACGCGAACAGCTCCTCGTTGAGTAGGCCGACCCGGTTGATCGCCTCGCGCGAGACCGCGAGGAGGGCGCCGGTGCCCCAATCGACGTCGCGCTCCTGGTCGTAGCTGCCGTCGTCGCGCTTCCCCGCGCCGCGAACGCGACCGCTGTAGCCGAGGCGCGGCTCGAAGCTGCCGCCCGCGTACCAGAGGCGATCCGGCGGCTCGTCGACGTAGACCTTGCCCGCGAGCGCGCCCGCGTTCGGATGCCGCGCGGACGCTGCGGTGAGCGCGTCGACGAGGTCGCGTGCGGCGGTCGCGTCGTTGTTGACGAGCACGATCCAGTCCGCGCCGCGGTCGAGTGCGCGTCGGATCCCGACGTTGTTGCCGGCCGCGAAGCCGAGATTCACGCCGGCCCGGATCAACTCGACCTCGGGGAAGCGCTCCTCGATCGCGTCCGTGGAGCCGTCCACCGAGCCGTTGTCGACGACGACCGTCTCGACGCCCGCCAGCGACTCCAGGCACCGGAGCGTGTCCTCGCGGCCGTTCCAGGAGAGGACGA
>JACCRW010000291.1 GCA_013813345.1 Actinomycetota bacterium | reverse complement strand
TGGGCGCCGACCTCAACTTCGACTACCGCTACGCGTGGCTGCGCGACCTCAGCCTGACGATTCGCTCCCTGTGGATCGCAGCCTGCCCCGACGAGGCGAACCGGCTCTTCCGGTGGATCGCGGACGCCGGGGGCCACCTGGCAGACGGCGAGCGCGTGCAGATCATGTACGGCGTCGAGGGCGAGCGGAACCTCGCCGAACACGAGCTCGACCACCTCCCCGGCTTCCGCGACAGCCGACCGGTTCGGATCGGGAACGCGGCCTGGGATCAGGAGCAGCTCGATGTGCTCGGCGAGGTCCTGGACGCAGTGGAGCAGCTGCGCGAGCAGCTCGGAGAACTCGACGAGCCCACCCGTGAGCTCCTCGTGACGCTGGCGAACCGGGCCGCGGCGACCTGGCGCGAGCCGGATGCGGGGATGTGGGAGGCCCGCGACGAGCGGCGCCAGTACGTCTCCTCCAAGGTCATGTGCTGGGTCGCGCTCGATCGTGCCGTCCGCCTGGCCCCGCTGCTCGGCGACGGAGTCGAGCTCGAACGCTGGGAAGAGGCACGCGAGCGGGTCCGAGTCGCCGTACTGACCAAGGCCTGGAGCGAGCGCGCCGGAGCGTACACAGGCGCCTTCGGATCCGACGATCTCGACGCCTCGGTGCTCCTGCTCCCACTCGTCCGCTTCCTCCCGGCGCGCGAAGAGCGGATGTGGGCGACGATCGAAGCGGTCGAGCGGGAGCTCGGCGACATCGGCCTCGTCCGCCGCTGGCCCGACGACCCGATGGGCTTCCTCATCTGCACCTACTGGCTGGTGGAGTGTCTCGCCCTGGGCGGCGAGCTCGCCCGCGCCGAGGAGTGGTTTGCGCGAGCGACCTCCTACGCGAACGACCTCGGGCTCCTCGCCGAGGAGGCCGACCCCGACCGCATGGAGCTGCTCGGCAACTACCCGCAGGCGTTCTCCCACGTCGGGTTCATCAACGCCGCCTGGCGCCTGACCGAGGCGGCGGCGGAACCAGCCAAGCAGGAATCCAAGGAGGCGTCATGAGCGAACGGCTGCAGGACAGGATCGCTTTGATCACCGGTTCCGACTCGGGGATCGGACAGGCGACGGCGATCGAGTTCGCCAAGGAAGGCGCTGATCTGGTAGTGCACTATCTCGAGGACGCCGACGGCGCCGAGGAGACTCGTGCGCGGATCGAGGCACAGGGTCGCCGCGCGCTCGTCGTGCAGGCCGACGTCTCCGACGAGGATCAGGTCGGACGGCTCTTCGACGAAGCGACGGACGAGTTCGGGCGCATCGACATCCTGATGAACAACGCCGGCGTCGACGCCTCCGGCGACGAGGTCGCCGACCTGGCAACCGAGACCTTCGACAAGGCGATCCGGACCAATCTCTACGGCGCCTTCTTCTGCTGCCGCCGCTACGTACAGCTGCGCAAGTCGGGCGGCGAGCGGGGCGGCAAGATCATCAACGTCACCTCGGTGCACCAGAACATCCCGAATGCGGGTGGAGCCGACTACGACTGCTCCAAGGGAGCCCTGCGCATGCTCACCCGGACGCTGGCGCTGGAGCTGGCGCCCCTCCGGATCAACGTCAACAGCCTCGGCCCCGGGATGGTGCTGACGCCGTTCAACCAGGCGGCGATCGACGACCCCGCGCTCCTCGAGGAGCAGGTGCAGAGCATCCCCTGGAAGCGGGCGGCCGAGCCGGCCGAGATCGGCCGACTCGCGGTCTTTCTCGCCTCGGCCGACAGCGACTACGTCACCGGCGCGACCTACTTCATGGACGGCGGCCTGATGATCAACGTCGGTCAGGGCGCCTGACCGAGGAGTCAGTCCTCGAGTGGATCCCCACGGGGCGCCGCGCGGAGCGCGAATGGCGCCAGCAGCGGCTTGGCCTTGCTGCCGAGGAAGGACAGGCTGCCGGCGCCGAAACCGCCGAGGTCGTACTCGAGAACGCCGCGCCGTCCGCCCCGGCGAGGTCCGCGGTAGCCGTCGACGAACGACGCGAGCAGGTGCGGTGTGCGATCGATCCCACCGCCCACGACTCCGCGGCCGTCACGGGCGAGCAGCTCGTCGAGCGCCCGCTTCAGCGTCGGGGCGTGCGTCCACATGTTGTAGAAGGCAACCCGTCCGTCCGCGTCGATCAGGAAGGTCGGGTCTGCCATCGCGCGGCTGTAGGCGAGGTG
>JACCRW010000271.1 GCA_013813345.1 Actinomycetota bacterium | reverse complement strand
TGCCTGCCGCCCGCACTTCGCTTCAACGCAGAGGTTGCCGGAGGAGCCGTCGCGCGTTTCGGGCGGGCGCTCGGAACGGACGATCCGGCCGACCGAGTCGAGAAGCTCGCACGGTTGGGGAGCTTCGAGCGGCTACGTGATCTTGGTGTGCCGGAGGCCGACCTCCGCGAGCTGGCCGAGGCGGTGATCTCCCGTGCGGGCGCGAAGTCGAATCCGCGGCAGGCATCGGCAGCCGAGGTGGAGCAGCTACTTCGCTCGATCTGGTGAGAACGGGGCTCACCGGTAGCGCTCTCCTTCGTCGCGTCGGTACGACCAGGCCGCCAGCAGGAAGAAACCGGCCGTGTAGAGCGCGAGCACGAGCCAGGCGCCCCATTGAACAGGATCGCCGCGGGCGATCCCGACGAGTGTGTCTGCGAGCGCGCGGGTCGGGAGGTACGGCGAGACGCGAGCCACCGCGTCCGGCAGCTCCTCCGGAGTCGTCCAGAGGCCGCCGCAGTACGAGAGGCTGAGGTAGACGACGTTCGCGATCGGAAGCGCTGCGCGTGGAGGCGCGAGATAGCCGAGCGCGATGCCGAAGAGAGCGAACGGAATCGAGCCGAGGAGCAACGCAACAGCGAGCTGCCCCCACTGCTCCGCGGCGAGGTCGGCAGTCGTCGTCAACACGGCTGCGACGAGCACGAGGCTCGCCGCGCCTGCCGCGAAGACGAGCGCGGAGAGAATCCGGCCCCCGAAGCGCTCGGCCGCCGAGACGGGAAGGGTGCGAACGTACCGCTCCCACGGTGTCGTGCGCTCGGTCGCGATTCCGACGCCGAACTGGAAGAACGCGACCCCGAGAACTGCGAAGCCCGCGAAGATCGCCATCAGGGTCGACGCATCGCCCGCCGAGCTCGGCGCTGCGAAGAAGAGGAAGAACATCGTCGGAAAGCCGAGCGTCGGTACGACGTAGGCGGGCATCCGCATCAGCTCCCGCAGGGACGCGCGCGCATGGAGAGCAGCGACTCTCATGGCTCGTTCCCCGGCAAGAGCCGCAGGGCTTCCTCGAGCGGCAGCGGGCGGACGTCGAGATCCTCGAGTCGCGCGCCGGCGTGGATCAGTCGGCGGACGACATCCTCTGGTCGCGGCGCCTGGATGACGACGCGGTCGCCCTCGACGCTGACCTGACCTGCGAGGTCGTGTGGAAGCGGCTCGCGGCGGAAGCTGATTCGTCCGACTCCTGCACGTGCGCGAATGTGGTCGACCGATCCGCGCGCGGCAACGCGGCCGCGGTCGATCACGACAACCGTCGTTGCAAGCGACTCCGCCTCCTGGAGGTAGTGGGTCGTGAGGAGGACGGTGCCGCCGGAGACGACGAACTCGCGGATGGCGTTCCAGACCGCCGTACGCGCATCGGTGTCGAGCCCGGTGGTCGGCTCGTCGAGAACGACGAGCTCGGGGTCGCCGGCGAAGGCAAGCGCGACGGCCAGGCGCCGGCGCTCGCCGCCGGAGAGACCACCGGCCTGGCGGCGGGACAGGTCGCTCATTCCGAAGCGATCGAGGAGCGAGCCGGTGTCGTGCGGCTGGGGATAGTGCGCGCGGACGAGGTCGACAATCTCACTCACGCGCAGCGTGCCCGGGAACGCCATCTCCTGTGGCGTCGTCCCGAGTCGATAGCGCGATCCCGGGATCCGGGGATCCGAGCCAAAGAGCGTTGCGACTCCCTCATCCGGGCGGCGAAGCCCGAGCAGGAGCGAGAGCGACGTCGTCTTCCCCGCCCCGTTCGGCCCGAGCAGGGCGACGATCTCTCCACGGGATGCCTCGTAAGAGACGTCGTCGAGCGCGTGGACGTCGCCGAACGACTTTGAGACACGCTCGAGCCGGGCAGCGGCGGTCATCCGAGCTGGGCCTCCGGTCGCGCCGCGCTCAGCGAGCCAGCGACGAGCAGGTTGTAGACGATGTGCGCGACGAGCGGCGCCAGGAGTGTTCCGGTCACGAGGTAGAGGCCGCCGAACGTTCCTCCGGTCCCGATGTGCACGCGGCGGCCGTGAGCGTGGGTGAGGGCGAAGGCGATCGTGGCGGTGGCGAAGGCCGCGCCGGTCGGAATCGTCAGCGCCAGGCCTCCCAGCAGGAGCCAGCGCCACAGGATCTCCTCGACGGTCGCCCAACCGATGATGAAGGCCGTTCTCGTGACTCCGGCCGGCCGCACCGGCAGGAGTCGTCGTCGCGCGACCGCCGAGTAGAGCGCCGTTCCAACCGCCAGCCCAGCTCCGAGCGCGAGCGCAGGCGAGGCATGCAGGTGTGTTGGAGGCGGAATCTCGAGGGTGAGCGGAAGCGCTATCGCGAGCAGCGCGCCGACCACGATCCTCGACCAGAGTCCCACTGGAGTCACTTCAGCCTCCTGCCGCGCCGACGGCGAGCAGGTACACCGTGGACTCGTCGACGCCGTTCACTCCGAGGAGCCCGTCGACGGCAGAGTCGTAGTAGCCGCCGATCGGCAGCGCCGCGAGCTCGAGTGCAGCGGCGGTGAGCAGGGCGTTCTGCATCGCATGTCCTGCTTCGAGAAGCGCAAAGCGGTAGCCGCGTTGCCCGTACTTGAAACGAGAGCGCCAGAACACGCCGGTCAGTGCGAGAAGCACCGGAGCGCTTGCGAGAACCGGATCGACGAGCGCCCCGGCAAGACGGCTTGGTTCGGCCGCAAGCAGCTCCACGCATCGGTCGAACGGATCGAAGTGGTAGATGCCCGCGGGAATCCCGTCGACGCGATTCGCGAACACGTACAGCTCGAGCGGGTAGAGGGCTCCGCCCGACGGAATCGTGCGGCGCCCGTTCGCGTCGCGACCGTTGAGCGCGCAGGCCAGCGTGGTCAAATCGGCCACCGAGAGCGAGCATTCGGGCACCGGTGCGCGCGAGCAGCGGGCGGTAATGGCCCGACCGAGCTCGACGGTGGGCCAGACCGGCTCGGGGAGTGGCACCCGTGGGCACTGCAAGTTGCGCCGCCCGGCTCGACTCACTGAGCGCTGGAGCTCGGGATGCTGCTCCAGCAGGCGAATCCCACGAGTGCTCGCCCCGGCCGACGAGCGATAGAGCTTCGCCGCCTCGTGATAGGTCTCGGCGGGATCGTCCAGCCCGACTCCGTCGCCGTATACGACCGACGCCTGCTGGATCGTGGGGGCTTGAGCGGTCACGGGAATGGGTGCGGCAACGGGTTGAGATCGTGCAGGAATCGACCTGCCGCCGTCAACGTGTCCTTTTCGGCCAGGTGGAGCAGTCGCGGAGTGCCCTGGAAGCGGGCCACATGCGGCACGTCGAGCGCGCAGAGCCCGGGCGCGACCATCTTGATCACGCTCAGGCCCGTTGTGCGGACGTCGGGTGCGGTGACGTCGACCGCGTACGCCCGCGAGCCTGCGGCGGAGATCCGTTCGACGAGTCGCGCGACCCGCTCCTCGGCCCGGACAGGCTCGAGGCTCGGCACGTCGGACACTCGACGAGTGACGCCCGTGATCAGGAAGCGAGCTGCCGCCGCATGCGCGTCGTCGGCGTAGAAGCGAATGTGATCCTCCAGCGTTAGCACGTCGCTGCCATCGGCGGCATAGGTCCGCTCGGGTTCGACCAGGGCGAACTTTCGAGCCGCTGAGCGCGTGGCGAATGCCTCGGCCAACGCCTTGAGCCAGGCTTGCTCGAGTGTTGGCGCGGCAGCCGCGCCGACTCCCATGGCCGCCCCCGAGCCTGGAGCTTGAACCACGCCCAGCACGATCGGCAGCTCGTGGAAGCTCGAGA
>JACCRW010000270.1 GCA_013813345.1 Actinomycetota bacterium | reverse complement strand
TCGCCGCGGTAGGAGGTATTCCAGGTCTCGTCGCGGAGGACGCCGCCCGTCTCGCCGTAGACCGTGCGCGTGACGCTCGTGGCGCGCGCCTCCGATCCCTCCTCCTCCACGATCTCCGTGCCGCGCTCGAGCATTGGGTCGGGGCTGCGCCGAATCCGGGCCGGAGCAGTGATCCGCATCGTCCCCTCGCCGCTCTCGACCCGCCGCTCGGGGCCACCGCCGTAGAGCGAGACCGTGATGCCCCCGCCGTCCCAGCTCGCCGCGACGAGGATCCACTTCGGCGTGTCGTTAACGAACTTCAGATCGAGATCGGGATAGTTGACGGTCGCGTCGCGGCCGAGCTGATAGCGGCTGATGTAGAGCGAATGGGGGTTGCGCTCGGCGATCTCGACCCCGCTCTCCCACGCGGCGTTGAAGACCGTTGTCGCGACCTGCGAGACGCCGCCGCCGACCGCCTCCTCGTACTCGTCCCTGATGATCACCGGCGCAGGCAGGAAGCCGCGCTCGAGCGTGCGCGGGCCGACGCGGCCGTTGAACGAGAAGGTGCCGCCGGGAGCGACCAGGGCGCCGCTCAGGAGCTCGATCGCGCGGCGGAGATTGGTGATCCGGTTGTACGTGCCGGCGTTCAGGGTCGTGTACGTGCCGAGCCGGCGCACGATCCCGAGCCCCTTCGCGTCGGCTGTGGTCAGCGTGGGCTGGCTCGTGACTAGCGCGAGCTGCGCCGACCTTGCCGTCGGCGAGACTGCGGCGGAGAGCAGCGACTCGGCGGTCGCCGGGACGTCGATCTCGAGTCCGGGCTTGCTCGGCACGATGCTGATCGCGCCCGACGAGGTCACGAACCTTGCGTCGACCGGTGGCTGCTCCACGTTCTTGCCCAACCGCGCGAACCAGGCGTCGGCCTTCGCGCCCGCGATCGAGAGCTCCAGCGAAGAGCCGCTGGGAAGAGCGATCAGCTCGGCGAGCCGCCAGCGGGGAAGCTTCCAGCTCGTCTCGTCGGAGACGAGCCGCACAGGCGCCGAGAAGGCGATCCGGGCCTGCCGAGCGGCGGGGGCGAGATCGTCGGCGGTCACGTCGATCGGATCGATCGAGACCGGCAGCGGGACGGGTCGCGCGCGCCCGAGCTGCGCAAGCGCACGCACGATCACATCGGCGGCCTCGTCGCGCTCGAGCGTCCTGCCGATCTGGCCCGGAACGACCGCGACGGCGAGGCCGCGGCGTACGAGCCTCGCCTCGACGTGGCCGCGGTCGATCGCCGTCGCGAACTGGCCGAGCTTGTAGTCGAGCGCAGCCGTATAGGCCCCGACGGGCGGGGCGATCTCGGTACCCAGGAAGCGGGTTTGCAGCCGCTTGTAGCCGCGGACGGGTGCGAAGCCGCTTCCCTCGCTGAGAGCGCTCGCCACAGCAGCCGCCCAGTCGGCCTCTACGCCGAGGGCCGTCGCCTTGATCGGAAACCGCCGCTCCCCGACGGTGAAGACGACCGGGACCCGCGCCACCCGCTCGGCACGCTCCTCGAGCAGCGTGCGAGCCTCGGCGGCAGTCAGCCCGCCTACCTCTACGCCGGCGATCGTGACGCCTTCCGCGACCCGAGCCGGCGAGCCGGCGAAGACGACGCCGACGAGCACGCCGAGCACGCCGACGACGAGCGCCGCGACGACGAGCGCGCGGAGAACGACGTACGCCGTTCGCCCTCGAGACGTGCGCACGCCGGCGGATGTCGCATGGACGCGCAAGTCGCCGAGTGTAGCCGCGGCGCTCGGGCGGCTCGTGACGATTTGGTCAGCGAGCTCGGAGGTACTGGACGATCACGTGCCGCTGGATCTCCGAGGTGCCCTCGACGATCTGGAGCACCTTCGCATCGCGCATCCACTTCTCGACCGGGTGATCGCGCATGATCCCGGCGCCGCCGAGCACCTGGACCGCCTCGGTCGCGATGCTCATCGCCGCGTCTGCGGCGAACGCCTTGGCGTAGGAGCCGAGCAGGCCGGCGTCCTCACTCTGCCGATTGGCTGGGGCGTCGAGGGCCGCCGCCGCCCGCCAGATCAGGAGCCGCGACGCCTCGACCTGGATCGCCATGTCGGCGAGCTTGAAGGAGACGCCCTGCCTTGCGATCAGCGACTTCCCGAACGCCTGCCGCTCGTTCGCATAGTCCGTCGCGTACTCGAACGCCGCACGGGCGATCCCGAGTGCCTCGGCCGCCACCTGCGGGCGCGAGTGCATGAAGAAGTCCATCGCGATCGCGAAGCCCTCGCCTTCGGCGCCGAGCAGTCGCTCCGCTGTGAGCCGAGCCTCGTCGAAGAGGATCGAGCCGGTGTGCGAGGCACGGAGGCCGAGCTTCGGCTCCTTGCGCCCGGCTGAGACTCCCGGATCGCCTGCCTCGACGAGGAACGCGGTGATCGCTCCCTCCACCTTCGCGAAGACGATCGTCAGCTCGGCGATCCCGCCGTTCGTGACGTAGCACTTCTCCCCGTTCAGCACGTACTCGTCGCCCTCCCGGCGGGCGGTCGACTGGATCCCGGCCACGTCCGAGCCGGCGCCTGGTTCGGTGAACGCGATTGCCGCGAGGCAACCCTCCTCGGAGGCGAGGCGCGTCAGCCAGCGCTCCTTCTGCGACTCGGTGCCGAACCTGACAAGCGGCCGGACGGGGAACATCGTCGCGCCGATCGGAGCCGAGAGCCCAGCGCAACCCCAGGAGAGCTCCTCGGCCACGAGCGAGGAGGTGACCGCCGAGACTCCGCCGCCGCCGTATTCGACGGGAATCGCGTGCGAGGTCAGTCCGAGCGCAGCCGCCTTCGCGAGCAGCTCCGGCGGACAGTCCTCCCGCTCGTCCCATTCGCGCGCAATGGGTCGCAGCTCCCGCTCGGCGAACTCGTGCGCAAGCGCCTGCAGCTCGCGCTGCTCGGGAGTCAGCTCGAACGAGATCCCGGCGCCGGCTACGAGCCCCGCCTGGGACGTCACTGTGCGATCCTCAGGCCCGTCGTGGCTAGAGGGCGGCTGCGTCCATGTCGGACGGGCACTGCCCGTCCGAATGGGGCGCGGCCTTCAGTGCGGGCGCAGATTTCACGGCCGGCGCCTTCACCGTCGACGAGCTCTTGGCGATCGCGGGCGGCACAGCCAGGAAGCTGCCCACCACGACGAGCAACACGATCCGCTTGAGCATGGCGCGAGCATACCCGATATGTGGCGTTTGTCACCTCAAAAGACAAAAAGCTCGACGCCACCACTGACGTTCAGCTCGATCCCGGTGATGTAGCTCGCAAGATCGGAGCAGAGGAAGCAGATCGCGTTCGCGATGTCCTCCGGCTCACCGGGGCGCTTGAGCACGGTCCGGTTGACGATCCGCTCGTTCATCGCAGGGTTCGCGAAGTTGAACGCCTCCGTGCCGATCACGCCGGGGACGATCGCGTTGCAGGTAATCCCGTGCCGTCCGCCCTCCATCGCGAGCGTGCGCGTCAGGCCGAGGATCCCGGCCTTCGTCGTCGAGTAGCTCGCCTGGCCGAAGCCGCCGAGGGTGCCCGCCACCGAGGCCATGTTCACGATCCGGCCCCACTTTCGCTCCTTCATGTGCGGCCACACCGCCTGGGCGCAGTTGAAGCCGCCCGAGAGGTTGACGCGCAGGTCGCGTTCCCAGAGCTCGGGGCTCTGATCTGCGAACTGCGCCGCGTGATCGAGCGTCCCGGCATTGTTGATCAGGATGTCGACGGAGCCGAACTCGTCCACGACACGGTCGACGGTCTCCTTTACCTGGTCGCGGTCGGTCACATCGCACTTGATCGCGGCGGCGCGCCGGCCCAGATCCTGGATCTCCTTCGCCGTCGCCTCGGTGTAGACGATCCCCTGCGCCTTCGCGACCTGCGCGAGCGGGCCGTAGCGCTCGGCGGTCTCGCTCGACTCGTCGGACTCGACCTGGATGTCCGCGATCACGACGTCGGCGCCCGCCCGCGCGAGCGCGAGCGCGTCGGCGCGGCCGAGCCCGCGCGAACCGCCGGTGACGAGGGCGACGCGGCCGGAGAGGTCGATCTCGAGTGCCATGGGCGCGATCCTAGACTGGTAGAAGGGAAACGTGCTGCGGGTGAGCGTGGAGGAGCGGAGAGCGCGGCTCGTCCGCCGGCACCGGCTCGGCCCGGAGGATCGTGCAGGCGACGCGCTCGAGGTCGCCCGCTCGCTCGTCGTCCTCCACTCGACGGATGCCGTCACGGTCTTTCTCTCGATCGCGGCGCGAACCACCGGAGTCGGGCCTGCCGAGATCGAGCACGCGTTCTACGACGATCGCACGCTCGTTCGCCTGCACGGGATGCGGAGGACGCTCTTCGCCGTCCCGCGCGAGCTCGTCCCGGTCGTCTTCGCCGCCTGCACGCGGACGATCGCCGCGCGCGAGCGCCGCCGGCTCGAGGGAATGCTCGTCGCGAGCGGAATCTCGACGCGGCCCGCCTCCTGGCTCGCGCGAGCCTCGAAGGTAGCGCTCCAGGCGCTCCACGAGCGGGCTCCCGCCACGACGAGCGAGGTGGCGGCCTCAGTCCCGATGCTCGCCAAGCGGCTTCGGATCGGCGCCGGGACGAGATTCGAGGCGACGCAGAGCGTGGCCGCGCGGCTCCTGCCGCAACTGGCGATGGAGGGGAAGCTCGTGCGGGCTCGTCCGCGCGGCACCTGGATCAGCGGCCAGTACCGCTGGGTTCCGACGGCGACCTGGCTCGGCGGCGAGATCGCCCCGCTCGAGCCGGAGCGGGCGCAGGCCGAGCTCCTGCGCCGCTGGCTCGCGGCCTTCGGCCCCGGCACCGAGGCGGATATCCGCTGGTGGACGGGCTGGACCGCCCGCGAGGCGCGCGCGGCGCTCGCCGCGGTGCCGCACACCGAGGTCGAGCTGGACGGCCGCACCGGCTACGTCCTCGCCGACGACCTCCGGGCGACCGCGGCTCCGGAGCCCGCGGCCGCGCTCCTCCCCACCCTCGATCCGACGACGATGGGCTGGAAGGAGCGGGACTGGTATCTCGGCCCGCATGCGTCGCTCCTCTTCGATACGAACGGCAACGCAGGCCCGACCGTGTGGTGGGACGGACGCGTCGTCGGCGGCTGGTCGCAGCGGCGCGACGGCGAGCTCGTCTTCCGCCTGCTCGAGGACGTCGGCGCGGATGCCGTCCGCGCCGTGGAGTCGGAGGCGGAGCGGCTGGAAGCCTGGCTCGGCGAGGTGCGTTTCTCGCCCGGCTTCCTGCCGCCGTTCCAGCGCGGGCTGTCCAGCTAGGGACGCGGCAGGAAGATCTCCTTCGCGATCACGAGGCGCTGGATCTGCGAGGTGCCCTCGTAGATCTGGAAGAGCTTGGCGTCGCGCATCAGCTTCTCGACGGGGTACTCCTTCATGTAGCCGTAGCCACCGAAGACCTGGACTGCGTCCGTGGTGACCTTCATCGCCGTGTCGGCCGAGAAGCGCTTCGCGAACGAGGACTGGAGCGTCGCCCGCTCGCCGCGATCGTGCAGCCAGGCCGCCTGCCAGCAGAGGA
>JACCRW010000241.1 GCA_013813345.1 Actinomycetota bacterium | reverse complement strand
GTCTGAGACTGGCAACGCAATACAGGCGTTGTTCCAGGGATTTTAGAAGACGGGAGCGACGGGACTCGAACCCGCGACCTCCGGCGTGACAGGCCGGCGTTCTAACCAGCTGAACTACGCCCCCAGGGCCGGCGCATTGTAGCGGCGGCGGAGGAACGCCACGGGCGCAGGTGAAGGAGGGCTCGTGACGACGCTGGATTGGATCGCCCTCGGCTTGATCGCGGTGACAGCCCTCAACGGGTTGCGTCGCGGGCTCGTCGTCGGCGCGTTTGCCCTCGCCGGGATCGTCGCAGGCGCGTACGCCGGTGCGAAGCTCGCGCCGCAGCTCCTCTCCGGCGACTCTGCCTACACGCCGCTCGTGGCCCTCGCGGGCGCCGTCGTGCTCGGCACGCTCCTGCGCAGCGTCGCCGGGATGGCCGGGGGCGCGGTTCGTTCCTCGCTGCTCGCAGTACCGCCTCTGCGGGCGCTCGACACGCTCGGCGGCTTCGCGCTCGGCGGGGGAATCGGGCTCGCGCTCGTCTGGGTGGTGGGGGCGGTGGCGCTGCACGTCCCGGGTCAGACCGAGCTCCGCGAGGAGGTGCAGCGCTCGCGGATCCTCCGCGAGATCAACCGGCAGGTGCCGCCCTCGCGCCTACTCGACGCGATCGAGCGCGTCGACCTGCTCGACCGGATCGCCGGGCCGCAGGCCCGGGTGGCACCGCCGGATCCGGCGCTCCTGCGCGATCCTGGTGTCCGCCGGGCCCGTTCGAGCGTCCTGAGGGTGACGGGGACGGCGTGCGGGCTCGGCGTCCAAGGCTCGGCCTGGGTGGCCCGGCCCGGATTGCTCGTTACGAATGCACATGTCGTTGCCGGAATGCGCGATGCCCGTGTCGACGACGGCGACGGCGACTCCGTCCCCGCGCGGGTGGTTCACTTCGATCCGCACAACGACGTCGCGGTTCTGCGCGCCGACGGGCTCGACGCGCTGCCGCTGCCGCTGGCCGATCCCGTCGAGGGAACCGCCGTCGCGATCCTCGGGTATCCCGCAAACGGACCGTTCGTCGCGACCGCGGGCCGGATCGGACAAACCGGAGCGGTGCTCGCCGACGACGCGTACGGCCGCGGCCCCGTGGAGCGCCGGATCACGACCTTGCGAGGTGTCGTGCGGCAGGGCAACTCCGGCGGGCCCGCCGTCGACGGCCGCGGTCGCGTGCAGGCGACGATCTTCGCGGCGCGCATCGGCTCACGCTCCGGCTACGGCGTCCCGACAGCGATCGTCCGGCCCGCGCTCGCGGAGGCCGGTGCCGACGAAGTGTCCTCGGGTCCCTGCGTCCGCTAGAGGATCTCGAGGATCCCCAGCGGCTGGCGGAATGGAGCGACGAGATAGACCCCCGCCGCCTTCTCGCGCGCTTCGGCCATGAGCTCGCGGGCCAGCTCCGCGCCGACCTCCGCGGCGGCCCCGCCCGCGTCCAGCAACCGCTGCTGCACGCCGTCCGGTACGACCATTCCCGGCACCTCGTTGTGCACGCGCACCGCGAGCTCGTGACTGCGAAGCGGCCAGATCCCGACGAGCAGCGGGATTGGCGGGCGGCCGCCGAAGTGGGCGAGGAACGCGTCGAGGTACTGGAGGTCGAAGAGCACTTGCGTCATCGCGAACTGCGCGCCGGCCTCCAGCTTGCGCTCGAAGCGATCGAGCTCGACCGCGAGGTCGTCTGCGGATGGGTTGACGGCGACGCCGGTGAAGAACGCGGTCGGCGCGTCGATCGTGCGGCCGTGGTTGTCCTCCCCGCGATTCAGGTTCGCGATCAGCCGCGTCAGCCCGATCGCCTCGACCTCGTAGACACCTCGCGCCCCCGGGTAGTCGCCCTCCTCCGGCGGGTCGCCGGTCACCGCGAGGATGTTGCGGACTCCCTCGGCGTGCGTCCCGAGCAGGAGCGACTCGAGGCCGGCGACGGTCATGTCGCGCGGGGTCAGGTGTGGGATCGTCTCGATTCCACAGGCCCTCTCGATCGCGACCGAGGCCATGACGCCGCTCATCCGGGCTCGCGCGCGCGGGTTGTCGTTAACGTCGAGGAAGTGCGCCTTGCCGGACTCCTCGAGCACGCGCGCGGTCTCGAGGAGCGCTGCGTTCGACCCGCCGAGCGGCGGATCGAGCTGGACGGAGACCACGAACTCCTGCTCGCGGAGCATCCGCGCGAGCTTCGTCTCCTCGATGGCGGTGTCCTCGCTCGCGGCGACGAGCTCCCGCTCGCGGACAACGAACGGCGCCGACGGCGCACGATCCTCGTCGACCGCTGAGCGGATCGCGGCGATCTGCGCAGGGGTCGTGCCGCAGCAGCCGCCGATCAGGCCGGCTCCGAGCCGGCGCGCCTGGGCGGCGAACTCGGCGAAGTAGTCCGGAGTCGCGTGCGGGAAGATCACGCGCGAGCCGGCGAGACTTGCGAGGCCGACGTTCGGCAGCGCCGCCAGCACCCGCCCGTCGCCTCGCATCTGCGCGATCGCGTTCAGCGCCGCCGCCGGGCCGGCGCTGTGGTTCGCCCCGATCGCGGCGAGCTCGAGGCCGTCGAGCCGCTCGGCCGCTTCGCTCGCATCGACGCCGCCCAGGGTTTGCCCGTCCGCATCGAAGGTCATCAGCGCGACGACGGGCAGTCGGGAGACGCTGCGCACTGCCTCGACTGCCGTGACGAGCTCGTCCAAGTCGTAGAACGTCTCGAGGAGAAGGAGGTCGACGCCGCGACCCTCGAGGATCTGCGCCTGCTCGGCCACGAGTGGCGCCGTCTCTCCGGCGTCGAACTGCTCGAGCTCCCCGAGTGGGCCGATCGCGCCGGCGATGAAGACCTCGCCGCCGCACATCTCGCGCGCCTCGCGGGCGAGTCGGACGCCGGTTGAGTTGATCCGCTCGAGCTCGTTCTCGAGGAAGCGCGTCGCCAGCTTGCGTCGGTTCGCGCCGAAGGTGTTCGTCTCGATCAGGTCGGCGCCCGCCCGGATGAAGCTCGCGTGCAGCGCGACGACGCTCTCGGGCGCGCGGAGGTTCGCCTCCTCCGGACAGCGCAGGCGCGGCACCGCGCCCGACAGCAGCGTCCCCATCCCTCCGTCCGCGACGAGCGGCGGGCCGGAGCGAAGGCGTTCGAGGAATCGGCTCGACATCGCGGCCACTCTAGTAGTGAAGTTGCGCCGTCAACCCCGTTCGAGGGACGAGTCAACCGCGGAAGGGTGATTCCGCGGCAGGTCACCGCCCGCATACTCAGGACATCTTCCGAGCGCCCCAGCGGCGGGGCTGCATGGGAGGGAGAACGGCTTCCGCACAGGGAGCCCGTCGGACGGGGCCCCAGGCGGCGGGGCCCCGTTCATTTCTCCGCTCAAGTCCTCGGCGCGGCTGCCGATAAGGAGAGTGCTCTTCGTGTCGGGGACTGACGGCAATCTTCCTGCGGCTCGGCGAGTGTGAAAGGCGACGGGCTCCGGCTCGTCGCCTTTCGTCTTGCTAAGGCTCGTCGTGGAGGACGCGGCCCTCCATTCCGCCCGCGACCACGACCACCTGGCCAGAGACGTGGCCGGAGAGCTCGTCCGAGGCGAGGACGACGACCTGCCGCGCGATGTCCTCGGGCTGGGCGACCTTGCGGAGCGCCATCGTGCGCGAGATCCTTCGTACCGCCTCCGGGTCGACGTGGCCTCGCGTCATCGGCGATTCCGTCCAGCCCGGCGCGACGGCGTTCACGCGGCCGCGCGGCGCCACTCGTACGATCTCGTTCTTGAGGCTGAGCAAGAGCCCGCCGAGGACGGCCGACTTCGCGGCGGCGTAGTCCGCGTGGCCGGCCTCGCCGACGATCCCCGCCGTCGACCCGATCAGCACCAGCGAGCCTTCGCCGTTCCGCTCGACCTCGCGGAGGAAGCCGCGTGCGGTCAGGAACGCCGAAGTGAGGTTCTGGCGAAGCGTCCGCTCCCAGCGCTCGAGCGAGAGCTCCCAGACGGGCACGTCGTCCGACGGCCAGACCCCGGCGACCGCAGCGCAAATGTCGATCCGGCCCAGCGCAGCGCGTGCCTCCGCGAAGAGCCGGTCGACCTCGAGCTCGTCCGTCAAGTCTCCTTGCACGATCGGGGCGCCGCCGAGCTCGGCGGCGAGCTCACGGGCCCGCTCCTCGCCGCGGTGATAGTGGACGGCGACGCGTCCGCCCTCGGCGGCGAAGGCTCGGGCACAGGCGGCTCCGATTCCGCCGGAGGCGCCGGTCACGAGGATGCCCTTACGTGCGAGGCCGGTCTCCACGATCGCCTACGCTACCCCGCGGTGCGCATCCACATCATCACCGACATGGAAGGCGTCTCCGGGATCGTCAAGGGCGCTCAGACCGGCGGCGGCATGCCGCTCTACGACGAGGGCCGCAAGCTCTACACCGAGGAGATCAACGCGGCCGTGCGCGGCGCCAAGGCGGCGGGCGCGACCGAGATCGTCGTGATGGACTGCCACGGCGCCGGCAAGGAGTGGTCGTTCAACTCGCTCATGCCCGAGCTGCTCCATCCGGACTGCGAGTTCGTCGTCCAGGACGACTGGACGGAGTACACGGATTTCCTCGAGGAGGGCTGCGACGCGGCGCTCCTCGTCGGGATGCACGCGATGGCCGGGACGCGGCTCGGCGTGCTCAACCACACGGTCTCCGGCCAGGACTACTTCAACCTCTGGTTCAACGGCACGCTCGTCGGCGAGACGGGCATCCATGCGGCCGTCTGCGGCAACTGGCAGACGCCGGTGCTGCTCGTGACGGGCGACGACGCCGCGTGCGCGGAGGGTACCGAGCTGCTTGGCTCAGGGCTGACCACAGTCGCCGTCAAGACGGGGCTCGGAATCCAGTCGGCGCGCCAGATCCCGCCCGTGCGAGCCCGCGAGCTGATCGAGGCGGGCGCGAAGCAGGCGCTCTCGAACCTGAAGGCGGTCGACCCGTGGAACCCGGGCAGCCCCTGCGAGATCAAGGTCGAGTTCAAGCACACGGGCGCGCCCGACAAGCTCCGCTTCCGCAAGGGCGTCGAGCGGGTCGACGATCGCACGATCACCGTCACCGCGGACACGTGGTGGGAGGCCTGGACCGCGTTCTATTTCTGAAGCCGCGGCGGCTCGACGATCCCGAGCTCCTCGATGAGCGTGAAGAAGGCGCGCGCGAAAGGCGACGACTGCGTCTGCAGCCGAACCGCCTCCCAGTCGATCTGCTCGCGGAGCGAACGCGCGAGCTCGAGGACGCTGCCGTAGCTCGGCTCCTGCTCGGTGAGCGAGAGCAGCTTCATCGTCATCACGTCGTCAAGCGAGGCCACGGCGAGCGGCTGCGCCATCACCTCGAGCAGCTCGGCGCGCTCGAAGTGCTCGTCGCCGACCGGGCCGCCGGCCGGGTGGAAGATCAGGTCGATCAGCGTCTCACCGCACCATGCCTTCAGGAGCCAGCCTTCCGGGGGCCGCTCGGCCGTCATCCCCGCATCGACGAGCGCCTGCAGCGCGCGCTCGGCGTCCGCTTCGCGAACGAAGAAGTCGACGTCGTGCTCGGTCGGGGGCCCGCCGCGCGCCCAGGCGGCGAGCCCGCCGCCGAGCAGATGCGGCACGTCGGCATCGCGGAGTGCGGCCGAGGCGAGCTTCATCGCGGCGATCAGGTCGGGGAAGCTCTCGGAGGTGGTGGACGTCATCGGCCTCGATCGGTACCCGCTCGATCGTTTGTGAAGCGCGGGCTGCGCGGAGAATGTGGGGTGTGAGCACGACCGTCCGCATTGCTGCCGCCGGCGACATCCACTGCGCCGAGCCGCTGCGCGAACGCCTCGCGCACGCCTTTCGGAACGCTGCCGAGCAAGTCGACCTCGTGCTGCTCGCCGGAGACCTGACGACTCACGGCGACCCCGAGCAGGCCGAGGTGCTCGCCTCGATCTGTCGCGACCTCGCGGTCCCGGTCGTCGCGGTGCTCGGCAATCACGACTACCACCTGAACCGCTGCGACGAGGTCGTCTCCGTGTTGCGCGGCGCCGGCGTCGTCGTGCTCCAACACGAGGTCTCGCTCCACGAGGTCGGCGAGCTCGAGGTCGGGATCGTCGGTGCAAAGGGCTTCGTGGGCGGTTTCCCCGGAGCCGAGCTGCCCGACTTCGGCGAGCCGCTGCTGCGTGAGGTCTACGCCGAGACGACCCGCGAGGTCGAGGCGATCGAGGCCGGGCTCGAGGCGATCTCCGGCTGCCATCGCCGGATCGTGCTCCTCCACTACGCCCCGATCCCGGAGACGCTCGTGGGCGAGCCCGAGACGATCTGGGCCTTTCTTGGCTCCTCGCGGCTCGCAGCCCCGATCGGCGCCCACCGGCCGGATCTCGTCCTCCACGGGCACGCGCACCGCGGCTCGTTCGAAGGCTCGCTAGGCCCCGTGCCGGTGCGCAACGTCGCCGTCCATGTCACAGGCAAGGACTTCGAGCTCTTCGAGCTGTAGAGGCAACGAGGTGCGACGCCGTCGTCAGCGGCGG
>JACCRW010000234.1 GCA_013813345.1 Actinomycetota bacterium | reverse complement strand
CGCACGCATAGCTCTCGTACTACCTCCGGGAGCACGCGATGCTCGACGTCGTGGATCCGCTCCGCGAGCGATTCCCGCGGCTCCACCGGCACGGGCACCTGCCTGACGATCGCCCCGGTATCGAGCCCCTCGTCGACGAGGTGGATGGTGACACCGGTGATCGCGACGCCGGCGGCAAGCGCGTCGTCGATCGCTCGTGCTCCGGGGAAGTCCGGGAGAAGCGAGGGGTGGACATTGACGATCCGGTTCGGGAAGCGCTCGAGGAAGGCCGGGGTGAGCAGGTGCATGTAGCCGGCGCAGACCACGAGCCGGACCCCGTGCTCCTGGAGCCAGTTCGCCATCGTCCGGTCGCGCTGCTCGCGGTCGGCGAAGTGCGGGAGGGGGAAGGCGGCAGTGGCGACGGTAGCGGCAGCGGCCCGGTCGAGCGCTCGTGCGTCGGCACGGCTCGAGGCCACGGCGACAACCGGCAGCTGCGCGTCGAGGAGCGCCTGCAAGTTCGTCCCCTCACCGCTCACGAGCACGCCGATCATGCCGCGACGATCCTGCCTATCGCGAACTCGTCCCCAGCATCGGAGGCCGGGACAACCGCGCACATCCCGATCCCGCAGTTGAAGACGCGCCGCAGCTCCTCCTCCTCGACTCCCTGCTCCGCGAGCCAATGGAAGACCGGTGGCCGCTCCCAGGCGCTCCAGTCGAGCTCGGCGCGAATGCCTGCGGGCAGGGCACGCGGCAGGTTGCCCATGATCCCTCCACCGGTGACGTGCGCGAGCGCGCGCACGTCGGCGCGGGCGCGGAGCGCGCGAACCTCGTCGAGGTAGAGCCGCGTGGGCGGCAGCAGCAGCTCGGCGTCGAAGTCGTCATCGCCAACGAGCCGGCGCACGAGGGTAAAGCCATTCGCGTGGATTCCCGCGGAGGGAAGGCCCAGGACGACGTCTCCCGGCTCGACGCGAGAGCCGTCGATCAAGTCGCGTCGGTCGACGATCCCGACGCAGGTGCCGACGAAGTCCAGCTCCTCCTCCCGGTAGATCCCCGGGAGCTCGGCGGTCTCGCCGCCGATGAGCGCGCAGCCAGCTTCGCGGCAGACCTCAACGGCTCCCTCGACGAGCTCAGCGACCTGCTCGAGCTCGATCGCGTTCGCCGCGACGTAGTCGAGGAGGAAGAGCGGCTCGGCGCCTGTCGTGAGGACGTCGTTGATGCAGTGAGCGGCGAGATCGGCCCCGCACCAGCGCAGCCTTCCGGCTCGCCGAGCGAGCACGAGCTTCGAGCCGACGCCGTCCGTCGAGGCAGCAAGTAGGCGGCTCTCGTCGAGCGCGTAGAGGCCCGCGAAGCCGCCGAAGGCGCCGACGACCGCGGGCGTTGCGGTGGTCGAGACGGCCGCGCGCAACCGCTCGACGACGCCTGCCGCCGTCGCAAGCGAGACCCCCGCGCCGGCGTACGTCCGCTCACCACTCATAAGCCAACCTTCGGTTGGACCGTCACTCAGCGAGTCTACGACGGCCGTCGGAACCCGCTCGCGCAGCGCCGTCAGCGTGGGTTGACAGGGACTGTCCCTAGGCCGAAGTTCCCGCAGGGAACTTCGGCCTAGGTGAAGAGCTCGGCTTGGAGCTGTGGCCGTCCGGGCGGGCCGTCGGGGAGGAAGCGAACGAGCGTGCTGCCGACCTGAACGTCGCCACCGTCGCGGTCGAGGTGGAGCAGCTCCGCCAGCACGGCCGCCTTCGCTCCCGGATCCTCGGAGAGCAGGTGCAGCTCCGTGAGCGCGAACTCGGCGCTCGAGCCGAGCATCTCCTCCAGCCACTCGCGGGGAGGATGGATCTCGAGCCGGTAGCCCACGTTCGTCGCCACGAAGGTGCGCCGCCCTCCATGGGCCTGGATTCGCAGCTCCTTCCTCGTCGCCCGGTCGACCAGGTCGTCGAACTCCTCCTCGTCGAGCGCAAGGCCGACGTGATCGACCCGAGGCAGCTCCCACTGTCCCGGCTGAACGACGACGTTGACCGAGCCACGCTCGAGCTCGGAGAGCCTGAGCCTGAAGCCAAGCTGGTCGAGCTCCTCCCAGGGAACGCCGGGCTCGACGGACTGGTAGTCCTCGCCGATCCGTCCGTGCCGCGCCACGAGCCCGAAACCGAGCTTACCGATGTACCGGGCCTCCACCTCGCGCACGCGGCTCGTGACGAGGTGGTAGTGGAAGAGGCGCACGGACTGCTGATTCTAGAGTGGAGCGATGGAACCGTCATTGCTGACGAGTTGGACGCTCGATCCGCTCCAGCTCGCACCGGTGCTCCTGATTGCGCTCGCCTACGGCCAACGGGTGCGGACTCTCCGAAGGCGCGGGACGTCGGTTCCCCGCTGGCGCCTCCTCGTCTTCGCGGTCGGGATCGTGCTCCTCCTCCTCGCGTTCGCCTCCCCCGTCGCGGCGATCGGCGAGCGCGAGCTCTTCAGCTTCCACATGCTCCAACACGTGCTGGTCGGCGACCTGGCGCCGCTCTGCCTGCTGGCCGGGCTGACCGGGCCGATCCTGCGCCCGCTGCTCGCGCTCCGGCCGGTCGAGCGCCTCCGCGTGCTCGCGAACCCCGCACTGGCGCTCCCGCTCTGGGCGGTGAACCTCTACGTCTGGCACCTGCCGTTTCTTTACGAGGCGGCCGTCCGGCACAGCTCCGTCCACGCGCTGGAGCACATCGCCTTCTTCACTGCGGGCGCGATCATGTGGCTGCCGGTGCTGGAGACGCTCCCCGCCCCGGAGTGGTTCGGCACAGGCGCGAAGCTCGCCTACATCGCCGTCGTCCGCCTCGTGGAGACGGTGCTCGGCAACATCTTCCTCTGGTCGGGAGCGGTCTTCTACGGGATCTACGCAGCGGGCGACGAGCTCTGGGGGATCTCGCCGCTGCGCGACCAGGGCCACGCCGGTGCCGTGATGATGCTCGAAGGCTCGCTCGTCACGATCGCGGCGCTCGCGCTCCTCTTCCTGCGGCTCGCGCGCGAAGGCGAGGTGCGACAGGAGCTGCTGGAGCGCGGCCTCGACCCACGCGCTGTTCGCCGCGCCGTTCGCTACGGGCGGGCGCACGAGCTCGCCAACCGGCGCTGACGGCGTAACCAACCCGCTGCCGGTCGGGTTTTCTTGGCATGCGAGACGGTAGAGGAAAACGGCGACTCGATCTGTCGCTACCCGCCGAGACGGCGGCGATCGTCGAAGCGCGGCGAGCCGTCGATCGCGTGGACGCCCTTGCCGGCCACCCTGAGGCGCGCTTCGCGCTGCGGATGCTCGTCAGCGAGCTGCTGGCGAACGGGGTCAAGTACGGCGGCGGCGACGGCCGGATCACGCTCGAGCTCGAGGTCTTCGACGACCGGGTGCACGTCGAGATCGGCGACCGCGGCAACGGCTTCGAGCCCCGCGACGTCTCGATGCCGGGCGAGGAGGCGACCTCCGGCCGCGGCCTCGCCCTCCTCGACTCGCTCGCCGATCGCTGGGGCGTCACCCGCTCCGGCGAGCACCGCGTCTGGTTCGACCTCGAGCTTTCCTAGACGCGCTCGAATCGGAGCTTCGCAACGTTTTCGTCGAGCGGAACACGGGTCGGATAGGAGCGCGTAAAACAGGCGCGGCAGACCGACTGCTCGGGAAGTCGGGTCGCGGCCTGCATGCCCTCGAGCGACAGGTGGTGGAGCGAGGTGGCGCCGATCAGCTCGCACAGCTCCTCGGGAGTGCGGCGCGAGGCGGCGAGCTGCTCGACGTCCGCGAAGTCGATCCCGTAGTAGCAGGGAGAGACGATCGGGGGCGAGGAGATCCGCACGTGCACCTCGCGGGCGCCGGCGTCCTGCAGCATCGCGACGAGCTGGCGCATCGTGGAGCCGCGGACGATCGAGTCGTCGACGATCACGAGCCGCTCGCCGCTCACCTCCGCGAGCGGGTTGAACTTGAGCTTGATCCCCTGCTCGCGGAGCCCCTGGTCGGGCTCGATGAACGTCCGACCGACGTAGCGGTTCTTGATCAGTCCCTCGGTGAACGGGATTCCCGACGCGCGCGAGTAGCCGACCGCCGCGGGTGTGCCCGAATCCGGGATCGGCATCACGAGATCGGCCTCGACCGGCGCCTCGACGGCGAGCCGCTCGCCCATCCGCAAACGCACCCCATGCACCTCCGAGCCCGCGAGCGTGGAGTCGGGTCGGGCGAAGTAGACGTGCTCGAAGATGCAGAGCGCCTGCCGGCCCTCCGGCAGCGCCTGGATCGACTCGAGCCCGTGCTCGTCGATCACGACGAGCTCTCCCGGACGAACCTCGCGGTCGAAGCGCGCGCCGATCAGGTCGAGCGCGCACGTCTCTGATGCCAGCACCCAGTCGTCGCTGCCGTGCTCATTGGCAAGGCGACCGAGCGCGAGCGGCCGGATCCCATGCGGATCGCGAAAGCCCACGAGCTTCCCCTCCGAGAGCAGAACGACGGAGTAGGCACCTTCGAGCCGCGACATCGTGCTCGCAACGGCCTGCGCTAGCGGCGACGGGTCGTGGGCGATCAGGGCGCCGATCGCCTCGGTGTCGGAGGTCGTGCCGAGCGCGATCCGCTCAGCCGCCAGCGCCGCCCGCAGCTCGCTCGTGTTCGTGAGGTTGCCATTGTGGCCGAGCGCGACCGTCCGCGCCTTTCCGTGCTGGACGAGCGGCTGCGCGTTCGACCAGCGGCTCGAGCCCGTGGTCGAGTAGCGCGCATGCCCGATCGCGACGTCGCCCGGGAGGGCCTGCAGGCTCTCCTCGTCGAAGACCTGTGCGACGAGCCCCATCTCGCGAACGACCGTCAGCCGGCCGCGATTCGAGACCGCGATCCCGGCGGATTCCTGGCCGCGATGCTGGAGCGCGAAGAGGCCGAAGTAGGTGAGCCGCGCGACGTCGCGGTCGCTCGAACGGATTCCGAAGACGCCGCACACTACGTCCGGGCCTCCGCGAGCGCCGCGACCGGGATCCCGAGCAGCTTGTCGCCGCCGACGACGCCGAGCTCGCGCAGCGGCACGCCGCCCAGACCGTCAACCTGCTCCGGCGCGCACGCGAGCACGGCCTGGCCGCCACCTTCGCCAAACCACGCCCGCGCATCCTCGGGCAGCTCGACCTTCGCACCACGCCCGCTGAAGATCGCCGCCTCCGCGAGGGAGACCGCGAGCCCGCCCTCGGAGGCGTCGTGGATGAGCGAGCAGGACGGCGCGGCGCGCCAGAGGAATTCGACGAGCGAAGCCTCCGCGGCGAGGTCGAGCTGCGGCAGCCTGCCGCCGACCTCGCCGTAGCAGGCCTGGTACTCCGAGCCGGCGAGTGACACAGGTGAGGCGCTGGCGAGCAGGATCACGTTGCCCTCGCGCCAGGCCGCGGGGACGGCGCGGACGTCCGGAACGAGGCCGACGCAGCCAACGACGGGGGTCGGATGGATCGCGCGTCCGTCGGTCTCGTTGTAGAGCGAGACGTTGCCGGAGACGATCGGGACGCCGAGCGCCTCGCAGGCGAGCGCCATCCCCTCAATCGCCTCCGCGAGCTCCCAGGCGATCTCGGACTTCTCCGGGTTGCCGAAGTTGAGGCAGTCCGTCAGGCCGAGCGGCTCGCCGCCGGCGCAGGCCACGTTGCGGGCCGCTTCGAGCACGGCGAGCGCACCACCGGCGCGCGGGTCGAGGCTCGTCATCCGGCCCTGACCGTCGAGCGAGACCGCCAGCCCGCGATAACCGGGCCGCAGGCGCAAGACGGCCGCATCGAGCCCGGGCCGACGCACCGTCCGCGACCCCACCAGGTAGTCGTAGCGGCGGTAGATCGGCTCCCGGCTGCGAATGTTCGGCGTGCCGAGCAGCTCGAGGAGGGCGGGCGGCAGCGCGGGCGCGTCGAGCGAGCCAAGTAACAGACTGTCACTTGGTTTCCGTGGCTGCGGCTCGATCCGGTAGCGCGGGCACTCGTCGGTGAGCAGTCGGGCCGGGATCTCGCCGACGACCTCCCCCTCCCACGTCGCCCGCAGCACGCCCGAATCCGTCACCGCTCCGATCACGGCGTGGTGCAGCTCCCAGCGGTCGCAGAGCGCCTCGACCGCCGCCAACATCTGCGGCCGGACGACCGCGACCATCCGCTCCTGGCTCTCGGAGATCATCACCTCCCACGGCTCCATCCCCTCCTCGCGCAGCGGCACGCGATCGAGCTCGAGGTCGATCCCGGTCTCGCGTGCCATCTCCGAGAGCGAGGAGGCGAGCCCGGCCGCGCCGCAGTCCTGCAGCGACTCGACGAGCCCCGACTCGACGAGCTCAAGCGAGACCTCGAGCAGCTTCTTGCCGGTGAACGGATCGCCGATCTGGACCGTCGGCCGCTTGTCGGCATCGTCCTCGCCGAGCTCGGCGCTCGCGAGCACGGAGGCGCCGCCGATGCCGTCGCGGCCGGTGGTGGCGCCGTAGAGGACGACGAGGTTGCCGGGGCCGCTCGCGCCTGCGGTGGCGATTCTGTCGGCCGGCAGCAGCCCGACGCACATCGCGTTCACGAGCACGTTGTCGGCGTACGCGTCGTCGAAGACGGCCTCGCCGCCGACCGTGGGCACGCCGACCGAGTTCCCGTACGCGCCGATCCCGGCCACCGCTCGGTCGAACCGCGGGTCGCCCTCGGCGAAGCGGAGGCCGTCGAGCAGCGCCACGGGCCGCGCACCCATCGCGATGATGTCGCGCAGGATCCCGCCGACCCCAGTCGCGGCTCCCTGGAACGGCTCGACTGCAGAGGGGTGGTTGTGGCTCTCGACCTTGAAGCAGACCGCCTCCCCCTCGCCGAGGTCGATCACGCCCGCGTTCTCACCTGGACCCTGAAGGACACGTTTACCCGTCGAGGGCAATCGCTTCAGGAGGAGAGCCGAATGCTTGTAGCCGCAGTGCTCGGACCAGAGCAGGGAGAAGACCGCAAGCTCGAAGCCGTTCGGCTCGCGCTCGAGCAAGGAGACGATGCGCGCAAGCTCTCCATCGGTGAGACCGAGAGCTCGATGGACGGGCTGTTCCACGACGGAAGCCAGGTGGTTCACTCTAACCGGGAAGTCCGACGACGGCCGCCGCGTTGGGAAGGAGGGTGAGCCGCCGCCACCTGATCATGCTGCTCGCGCTCGCCGCGATCTGGGGAGTGTCGTTTCTCTTCATCGAGATCGCGCTGCGGGAGCTGGCGCCGACAACGGTGATCCTGTTCCGGATCGCCTCCGGTGCGCTCGCGCTCGGTATCTACGTCGCGCTCCGCGGCAATGGCTTCGGCGGCCTGCGCGCCTACGTCGTCCCGCTGGCGCTGATGGGCGCGTTCAACACGGCGTTCCCGTTCTTCCTGATCACGTGGGGCCAGCAGTACATCGATTCGGGGCTGGCCGCGATCCTCAATGCGTCCGCGCCGATCTTCACCGCGGTCTTCGCGCTAGGGGTCGACCACACCCAGCGCGTCTCGGGATTGCGGCTCGTCGGGATTCTCCTCGGCTTCGTCGGGATCGTCGCGCTCGTCGGTTTCGAGCCGG
>JACCRW010000220.1 GCA_013813345.1 Actinomycetota bacterium | reverse complement strand
CCGCCTGACCTACGAGCATCCGCTCTTCACGGTCGACGCTCTCCGCGCCCAGCGCGAGCTGCCCTCGCTCTCAGGCCCGCGCCACGTCCACTTCGCGGGCGCCCATCACGGGAACGGCTTCCACGAGGACGGCCTCGCGTCGGGCATTCGGGCGGCCGCCGAGCTCGGAGCGAGCTGGTGAGGTCGGCGCTCTACCTCGGCTCGCTCACCCACTCGCGGCGCTCGCCGGCGACGAATGTCTTCACGTATCCGCTCTCGACCTGGCTGCTCGACCTCGACGAGCTGCCGGAGCTCGAGCGCCGGCTGAGGCTCCTCTCGGTGAACGGCCGGAATGTCGTCTCCTTCCACGATCGCGACCACTTCGACGGCGACAAGCCGCTGAAGCAGGCCGTGCTCGAGTTCGCGGGGGACCCGGAGATCGAGCGCGTGCTCGTCCTGACGCAGCTCCGCGTCCTCGGCTTCGTCTTCAACCCGGTCAGCTTCTACTGGTGCTATCGCGGCGACGGCTCGCTCGCCTGCATGGTCGCGGAGCTGAACAACACCTTCGGCGAGCGCCACCCCGAGCTCCTCCGCGGCGGCGAGCTCGCCTACGAGCACGAGAAGCATCTTCACGTCTCCCCCTTCTTCGGGCTCGACGGCTCCTACGAGTACGCCTTCTCGGAGCCGGGCGAGCAGGTCTTCGCGCGGATCCACGTCCGGGAGGGATCGACGCGGCCGCTCACCGCCGTCCTCCACGGCCGCCGCCGCGAGCTGACGAACGCCTCGCTTGCGGGGATGCTGCTCCGCTACCCGTTGATGCCGATGCGGGTCGTCGCGCTGATCCACTGGCAGGCGCTCAAGCTCTGGCTGAAGCGCGTGCCGTTCCATCGCAAGCCGGGCTTCGTGCCGGGCGAAGGCTCGGTCCGCGAGTGAGCAGCGCCGAGAGGAGCCTCCGCGGCGCGCCTCAGGCCAGGCGCTTGCCGCTGCTCGAGCAGATCGCGATCTCGATCCTAGAGCGGGCCCTCGTACGACTCGAGGGCGGGACGCTCGAGGTACGGCTGCCCGGCGGCGACGTGCGGCGCTTCGGCCGCGGCCGGCTCGCGTCGCTGACGATCCACGACGACGCCTTCTTCCGGCGCGTCGCGACGCGCGGCAAGCTCGGCGTCGGCGAGTCGTACACGGCCGGCGAGTGGGACAGCGACGACCTCGTCGCGCTCCTCGAGCTCCTGCTCCGGAACGCCGCGCCGGCCGCCGACCGGCACGCCGGCTGGCGCTGGCTGCTCGAGACGCGACCTCGCCTGAATCGACGCAACGGGATGCTGCGCTCGCGGTGGAACATCGCCTACCACTACGACCTCGGCAACGACCTCTTCGAGCTGATGCTCGACGAGACGATGACCTACTCCTGCGCCGTCTTCGAGCGTCCCGACGAGCCACTCGCGGACGCCCAGCGCCGCAAGTACCGGCGGATCTGCGAGCGGCTCCGGTTGACCGAGAACGATTGCGTGCTTGAGATCGGCTGCGGCTGGGGCGGCTTCGCCCAGTTCGCGGCCGCGGAGGTCGGTTGCAGCGTCACCGGGCTCACGATCTCGGCCGAGCAGGCCGCCCTCGCGCGCCAGCGAACGCGCGGCCTCGACGTGCGCATCCTCGAGGAGGACTACCGCTTGCACGAGGGCAGCTATACGAAGGTCGCCTCGATCGAGATGCTCGAGGCGATCGGCGAGCAGCAGTTCGGCACCTATTTCGAGACGATCGACAGGCTGCTCGAGCCCGGCGGCATCGCCTGCATCCAGACGATCTTGATCCCCGACGACCGCTGGGAGCGGTATCGCAAGTCTCCCGACTGGATCGAGCGCTACGTTTTCCCGGGCTGCCTGATCCCCTCTCTGACCGCGCTGACGCAGGCCATGACCGCGAGCTCGCGGCTGATGGTGCACGAGGTGGACGAGATCGGCTCCCACTATGCCGAGACGCTCCGACGCTGGCGCGCGAGCTTCCACGCTCAGATCGAGGAGGTGCGCGCGCTCGGCTACGACCGCCGCTTCGAGCGCACCTGGGACTTCTACCTCGCCTTCTGCGAGGCGGCGTTCCGCACGCGGGCGCTCCGGGACGTGCAGCTGACATTGACGCGGCCGTTCAACGAGACGCTCGCTTGATCCTCTAC
>JACCRW010000218.1 GCA_013813345.1 Actinomycetota bacterium | reverse complement strand
GCACGTTCTCGAAGATCTACGGCCTCGCGGGGCTTCGGGTCGGCTACGGAGTCGGCTCTCCCGAGACGATCCAGGGGATCGCCAAGATCCGCCGCGCGTTCGACGTCAACACCCAGGCGCAGGTCGCAGCGCTCGCGAGCCTGGACGACGCGGCCGAGCTCGAGCGGCGCCGGCGCCTGACCGCCGAGGGCCGCGAGCTGCTCGTGCGGACGCTGCGCGAGCACGGGCTCGAGCCGGCCGGGCCCGCGGTTGCGAACTTTCTCTTCGCCGAGGTCGGCGACGACGCGCTCCCGCTCTTCGAGGCGCTGCTCCGCCAGGGAGCGATCGTGCGGCCACTGGCGGCATTCGGCGCTCCGGGCGCGCTGCGGATCACTGTCGGCACCCCGGAGGAGAACACGTTCTTCGCCAACGCGCTCGCCGCCGTCAGGGCGCCGACGACCTAAGGCCGTCAGGGCGGTCGGCTATCCTGGCGCCAGTGCGGGGCGCCCTGTGGCCCGCCTCTGTCTATGCGCACCACGATGAAAAGAGGGATGGGCCGCGGTGCGGTCGCGGACGGCAACGGCCGGCCCGTGCTGCCGCCCGGCACGCTCTCCCCGATCACGATCTACCGGCAACCGGAGCCGCCCCGACGCTCGCGCTGGGCCACCGTTCGCACCGTCGCCCTCTACATCTTCGTCGCGCTCCTGATGAGCTCGTCGGCGCTCGCGGGCGGGCTCTACCTGTGGGTGCACGAGGAGGTCGTCGGCGCTGTCGCCGTCAGGTCTCTCGACGTGAAGAAGGCGGCGGAGCGGCTCGACGTCCCGGTCGCCGACCAGCCCACGAATGCGCTGATCGTGGGCTACGACGCGCGCAAGGGCGCCGACACGGGCAATCCGCCGCGCTCGGACACGGTCATGCTCGTGCGCGCCGACCCGGTGACCGACTCGATCTCGCTGCTCTCGTTCCCGCGCGACCTCGTCGTCGACGTGACGTGCCCTGGCAAGCCGACCTACCGCGGCCGGATCAACGAGGCCTACACGGAGTGCGGAACCCGCGGCACGCTCGAGACCGTGCGCAAGCTGACCAAGCTGCCGGTCAACTACCTGATCACGGTCAACTTCAAGAGCTTCCGCCAGCTCGTCGATGCGATCGGCGGCGTCTGGGTCGATGTCGATCGCCGCTATTTCAACGACCGCGGCGGCCCCACGGGGTTCGCGACCATCAATCTCTTCCCGGGCTATCAGCAGCTCGGCGGCTATCAGGCGCTCGATTACGTCCGCTTCCGCCACACCGACTCCGACTTCTCCCGGATCGCGAGGCAGCAGATCTTCGTCCGGGCGCTCAAGGCCCAGGTTCGGAGTGAGTTCAGCGCGCTCCGGTTGCCGAAGCTCGTGCGGACGGTGACGAGCAACGCGGAGGTCGCGGGCGGCGGCAACAAGGAGCTCGATGTCTCGACGCTCCTCTCCTACGCGCTCTTCGCCTACGGGCTCCCGCCCGGCCGCTTCTTCCAGTCGAAGATCGACGGGCTCGAGGGCTACGCCGAGCTGACGACGGCGCCCGAGAACATCGAGCGCGCCGTCCAGGAGTTCTCGCATCCGGATGTCGAGTCGCCCGAGAATGCCACGGCCGTGGCGCTCGGGGAGACGAGGAAGCGGAAGGCGAAGCGGAAGGCGCCGCTGCCGGCGGAGACCGCGATCACGGTGCTGAACGGCAACGGAATCACCGGCTCTGCCTCGACGGCCAGCTATCTGCTTTCCCAACGCGGCTACCGGATGATCTACCCGCCGGACGGCAAGCCCGCGAACGCCCCCAACTGGGACTTCTTCGAGACCCAGGTGGCCTACGACCCGGAGCAGCCGGGAGGCAAGGAGGCTGCGGGCAAGCTCGCGACCCTGTTCGCGACCGAGGACGTGATTGCCCAGACGCCGAGGCTGAAGGCACTGGCGAACGGCGCCATGCTCACAGTGGTCGTCGGCCAGACCTTCCACGGGACGATCGCGGCCGCTCCGGTCGACAGGACGCCGAAGCGCGAGGCTCCGAGCGTGACACCCGGTGCGGAGGCCTCGCTGGCCCTCCTGCGGGAGCGGGCGAAGAAGCTGCCGTTCCCGCTTATGGTTCCAACGGTGCTCGAGCAGAGCTCGTGGATCGATCCTGAGCGCCCGATCCGCCTCTACAGGATCGGGCCGGACGACAAGCAGAAGACGGTCAGGCTGACCTACCGCACCGGGGCGAGCGAGTACTGGGGCGTGCAGATGACCGACTGGGAGGATGCGCCAGTCCTCAGCGAGCGCAACTTCGTCCGCTCGATCGGCGGCCGGCGCTATGAGCTCCACTACGCGGGGCCGAAGCTGCACATGGTCGTGCTGCGCCAGGGCGGTGC
>JACCRW010000211.1 GCA_013813345.1 Actinomycetota bacterium | reverse complement strand
GGGCGGAGGTGTTCGGAATCTCGATGAACGTGTCACCCGCCGCGTACGTCTTCTTGACGCAGTTAGCCCCGGTGTACGTCAACGATCCTTGCTCGACCTGAACGATGACGACTCCCGGATGGGTGTGCCAGTTCGAGTCGAAGTTGGACGTCGAAAAGTGTTGGACTCGCATGCGAACGTTGTTGGTGTCCTTAGACACCGAAAGGCTCCACACGTCCGCCAGGCCCGCGCCCGCAAACGTGGCGGCCCCCAGCAATGAAGCTACAAGGATGGTGCTCCTCTTCGAGCGGAACATGCCCTTCACCGCTCTCTTCGCCTTGAAGCTGTACCGCATCAGAGCCTCCTTCTTGTCGCGAAGTCGGTGACCCCTGAAACCTCAGACTGTCATATCGCAACAACAGTTACAAGATCCGTTCGGCTAGGCACGGTATAAGGCCTGTTTCCAACGCTGACGCCGTCCGAAGGACGGGCTAGAGTTGGTTCGCGAGCCGCTCTCCCAAGCGTCTCCTCATCGCTTCGCTCCCGCCCCGCTTCGGCGTCCGCCACGCCGAGCGGAGCGAAAAAAGCCCTGTTTCCAGGGTCTCAGCCGATGCGCCCGGGAGGATTCGAACCTCCGACCTCTCGCTCCGGAGGCGAGCGCTCTATCCCCTGAGCTACGGGCGCGGAGAGCGGAGTGTAGCGGCGGAGGCGAGCCGAGCCCGCCCCCGCCGCGACGACGACTCAGGAATCTCGGAAGTAGATCCAGGCGTCCTGGCCGCGAGCGGCCTGCCCCGGCGTGAACTGGTTGTAACAGGAGTCGTACGAGTAGTCCATGTAGTTGTGGATCGGGTCGAGGCCCGGCTTCTTCTCGCACGTGTCCTTGCCGACAGGACACCCGTTGGTCGGTACGAGCATCGCGGGCGTATCGTCCACGAAGTCGCCCTTCGCGTTGCAGCCGCCGAAGAACGTGTGCTCGAGGTCGATCCAGTGTCCGACCTCGTGCGTGAGCGTATGACCGAGGTCGTAGCGGCCGACGTAGCGGCTAGAGGCGCCCGGCATCGACTGCCAGTTGAGCACGACCCCGTCGATGTACTGACGCGACTCGGGAAGTCCCGGGAGATAGGCATAGCCGAGGTAGCCGCCGGCGAGGTTCGTGTAGACGTTCAGCGTCTCCCAGCCGCCTTCGTGAAGCGTGCTCTTCATCTCGCGCTCGGCGAAGGAGCCGGCTCCGGCGTTGTACCAGGAGGCGTTTGTCGAACGCGTGACGCCCTCGAGCGTGAACTTGAAGCCTGTCTTCGCACCGCCATAGAAGCCCGCGGATGCGAGGTTGAGGACGGACATCTGCTCGTCGATCACGGCCTGCGAGACGTTGGCCGTCTTCCCGTCGGGCGAGATGACGTGAATCCAGGTCGGGACGGTCGCCTTGAAGTTCGGGCCGCCCTTGCCCTTGGCGCTGTCGGGCAGCGCCTCGTACGTCTCGTTGAGTGTCGGTTCCTTCGGCCCCTCGCCGGCGCCGCCGCGCGCCGTCGACGCAGCCGCCGTCAGTGCGGCGACGCTGTCGAACGCGCCTGCCCCGTCGGCCTCCCACCCCGTGCACTCCGCGCTGGCCGCGCTGTGTCCCGCCGAGACGGCTGGAGCGGCCGTCACCGCCAGTGCGGCAAGCACTCCTGCCGCGAGTACCACGATCCTCGTCATGTTCCTCCCCCTCGTGAGTTAGAAGCGGAGCAGAGGATACGCGCCGCCGATCTTCTTTGCATCAAGCGCCTCGGTAGGCTGGTCGCGATGGAGCTGACGGCGCGGATCGTGACCCTGCGGCTCGCCGAGACCTTCGTGATCTCGCGCGAGTCGCGCGACGAGGAGGACGTCGTCCAGGTCGAGCTCCGGCACGGTGAGATCGTCGGCTTCGGGGAGGCTGCGCCGCTCGAGCGCTACGACGAGACGCCGGCCGCGACAGTCGCGTTCCTCGAAGGGGTCGCAGCGACGGTCGTCGGTGACGATCCGTTCGCGCTCGAGGAAATCGAGGCTCGGCTCGGGGAGACGCCGGGTCATAACGCCGCGAAGGCCGCGCTCGACGGCGCCCTCCACGACCTCCAGGGCAAGCTGGTCGGCCTTCCCGTCTGGCGCCTGCTCGGCGTGCCTCGAGCGGGGCCTCCGACCTCGTGGACTGTCTGGCTCGGCGATCCGGACGACATGGCCCGGCGCGCAGAGAAGGCTGCGCCCCGCTTTCGTCGCCTGAAGCTGAAGCTCGGCGGGGGCGACGGCCTCGACGTCGAGCGCGTCCGCGCCGTCCGCGGCGTCACGGAGCTGCCGCTCATGGTCGATGTCAACGAATGGTGGTCGCTCGACGAGGCGCTCGACGCGCTGCCGCAGCTCGCCGCGCTCGGCGTCGAGTATTGCGAGCAGCCGCTGCGGGCCGGCGACGAGGACGGACGGACATTGAAGGACCGCTCGCCGCTCCCGATCTACGTCGACGAGGACTGCCACCGGCTCGACAGCGTCGCCGCGTGCGCCGAGATCGCGCACGGGATCAACATCAAGCTCGCGAAGTCGGGCGGGATCCGGGAGGCGATCCGGATGACTCATGCCGCTCGCGCGCTGGGGCTCCGAGTGATGCTCGGCTGCATGATCGAGTCCGGTCTCGGGATCGCCGCCGGCTGCGCGGTCGCGCCGCTCTGCGACCACGTCGACCTGGACGGGAACCTCCTGCTGGCCGAGGACCCCTGGCCGGGAGTCGCCTTCGACGACGGGGTTCAGCACCCCTCCGATGAGCCCGGGCTCGGCGTCCACGCTCGTATCTGAACCTTTTTCGGCGCCGGCGCGAATCTGCTCCACGTCCGCCCGGGTTCCTGGCGTCAGGGGCCCGGCGAGCGGAGGAGCCCGGCGCCCTTTGGCCGCCGGCTCTCGGCTTTCGGCGGGGTCGGCGACTGCGGCCGCCGATCCCGCGCGGAGCTGATGGGCGCCTCGATTGTAAGGAAGTTCGCGCCGGTTGAACCACCTGGGCGGACGCTTCCGAATCCCCTGTCAGTGAACGACGACAGAGGGGGAACAATGCTCCGATCAAGGACAGTGCGTCGCGGTCTCGTGACGACACTCGCCTCGATGGCTGCACTCTTCGTGGTGCCGGCCGCTTTCGCGAACCACCCGGTCCTCGTGGAGGGCAACTGCAACAACGCCACCGATCCGATGTTCTCGCCGGTGCCCGCTCCGGGCACGTGCGGCGACTATGACGGCGACGGGCGGATCGGGACGGCCGAGGACAATGACGGCGACCGCGTCTTCGGGACGATCAACGGCGCGAATACAACAGGATCTGCGGCGACGCGAGCCAACAACAACGGCACGATCACGATCGTGACCTCCGGGCTCTTCGCCGAGCAGGTGACCCTGTCCGGCAACGTCACGCTCGAGGCCGCAGCCGGGGTGGAGGCCAACCTCGACGCCGTCCGCCAGGGCGATCCCGGCAGCACCGCCCGCCAGGGCCAGCCGGGGATCATCGTCAACGCTCCGGCCAACCGCCAGGTCGTGGTTCGGAACATCCAGAGCCGCAACTGGACGAGCGGCTTCCAGATCAACGGCGACTCCCGCGTCGCCCTCGAGGGCGTGCGGGCCGAGCACAACACGAACTACGGGATCGAGATCACCGGCAATGCGAAGGTGGCGATCTCCGACAGCGAGGTGTACGCGACCGGGCGTCGCGTGAACCCGATGACGGGCGACTTCCCGTCGGCGGCGAACCGGCCCGATCCGGGCACGGGGATCGAGTTCGACGACGGCTCGACCGGCACGGTGTTCTTCACCCGCGTGACCGGCAGCGTCGGCGCCGGGATCGACGCCGGCAGGAACCGCGTCTGCCTCGCGCTCGTCAACGTGTTCGACAACGAAGACGGGAACGTGAAGGGCGCGAAGGTGTCCAACAACGGCTCGTGCGTCGGCTCCGCTCCCGGTAAGGGGTCGGACGATCGCGACGACTGAGACCGTCGGAACGCGCGAAGGGCGAGCCCATCGCGGGCTCGCCCTCGCGTGCCTGGGCGCAGTGCTCGCCGCGCTCTGGCTCGCGGGCTGCGGGGAAGACGGCGACGCCGAGCAGGATGTGCGGACGACGGTCGAGCGCTACTTCGTGGCGCTCTCGGACCGCGATTTTGCAACCGCCTGCGAGCTCGTGTCGCCGTCGTTCCGCGAGGACCTCGTCGCCTACGCGAGGAGGGCCTATCCTGAGCTCGGATCGGACGAGTGCGTTGCGATCGCCCGGCGGGCGGCGCGCGCCGGCGGCGAGAGGCTGGTGGCCGCGCAGAATCAGGTTCGCGTGCGTGAAGTCGACGTCGATGGGTCGGAGGCGACCGCTGGACTCGGGCCGGGGCAGCTCGCGACGCTCGAGCGGATCGAGGGCGACTGGCTGATCGAGACGCTCGATTTCAGCGGAGCCCGATGACACCCCGGTCGAGCTCGCGTCGTTTGGCCCCATAGTGAGCATGAGATATCTGACGGGATGCCCCGCAGAGAGCATGCGCCGCCGGCGTTCGCGCCGGCAGGAGCGCACGGCGAATAGGCGCATGGAAGAGACAGAGCTGATGCGCCGGCTCGCGGCCGGCGACCGGGACGGCGCAGCCGGCGCGCTCTACGATCGCTTCGGGCCGCGGCTCTACGGCGTCGGCCTGCGCCTCCTCGGCGATCGGGGGCTCGCCGAGGAGCTCGTGCAGGAGACATTCGTCCGTCTCTGGCGCTCCGCAGGCCGGTTCGATCCGGCGCGCGGCTCCGCTTCCACGTTCGTCTTCACGATCGCGCGTCGAGCGGCCGTCGACCTGCATCGGCGTCCTTCCTCCCGGCCGCTCGCGGAGCTCGACGAGCGCGATCTCGCGCGCCGCGAGGCCCTCGAATCGGGCGACGAGTTCGAGCACGTCGTGCTCGGGCTCGAGCTGCGGGAGGCATTGGACGAGCTGAGTGAGGAGCAGCGCAGCGTCCTCGAGCTCCACTACCGAGAGGATCTGACCCAGCAGCAGATCGCGGAGCGGCTGGGGCTCCCGCTCGGCACCGTCAAGTCGCGCACCCTCTACGGTCTGAGGGCGTTGAAGGCCGAGCTGGCGAGACGGGATGCGGATGGCTGACGGCGCGCATCTGGATCTCGGGGGCTATCTCCTCGGCGCACTGGAACCCGCCGAGAGGGAGGCATACGAGCGTCATCTCGAGAGTTGCCAGGAGTGCCGCGAGGAGCTCCGCGACCTCGGCGACCTCGCCCCGCTCCTCGACGTCGCCTTCGCAGCCGACGCGGCCGACCCACCCCCAGAGCTGCGGGTGCGGACGCTTGCCGCGCTCGAGCGAGAGGTGGGCCCGGACGCGCGCGACCGAGTGCTTGGCCTCGCGCCGCAGCGCGGGGAGCGCCGCTGGTGGGTGCGTCGCGGCGGAGCCTTCGCACTCGCAACCGGACTGGCGGCGGTCGCAGCCTTCTTCGTCGGGCGGACATACGAGTCGCGCGAGCGCGGCCCGGTCGAGGTGCGAGCGGCGCTGAGCGCGCCCGGCGATCCCTCGATCGACGCCAGCGCGCAGGTCGTCAAGACGGGAATCGGGCGGGTGATCGAGTTCCGTTCCGAAGAGCTCCCGATCCTGCCCACGGGTGAGTTCTACGAGCTCTGGTTCGTCGGCCCCGGCGACACGCTCGCCGAGCCGAACCGGATCTCCGCCGGCACCTTCCATCCGGATGAGGAGGGCCGCTCCCACGTCACCTTCGCCGCCGCGGTTGATCCGGCGAAGTACCCGGTGCTGAGCGTCACCGCCGAGCCGGGAGACGGCGACCCGCGCCGCACGGGCTCGGAGGTCTTGCGCTCTCAGCCGTAGGATCGGGCTATGGAACGGCTGCTGATCCTCGCCGAGGGCCGCTCGGGCGATCCGCACTACGGCAAGACGGGGCGCGGCGTGCTCGCCTACGGAACGCGGCCGGTCGTCGCGATCGTCGACTCGACGCGGGCGGGGGAGACGGAGCCGGGTGGAGACGGCACCGGCGTCCCAATCATCGCCACCGTCGAGGACGCGCTGCGATTCGAGCCGACGACCGCGCTCGTCGGCGTCGCCACGCAGGGCGGCCGCTTCCCCTCGGCCTGGCGCGAGCTGCTGCAGAGCGCGATCGCGAACGGCCTCCACGTCGAGAACGGCCTCCACGAGTTCCTCGCCGACGACGCTGAGCTCGCGACGCTCGCGGCGCGTCACCGGGTCGAGCTGCGGGACCTGCGCCGCCCGCCCCCAGGGCTCGACGTCCCGACCGGCGCCAATCTTGAGCTGCCCGTGCAGATCGTGCTCACGGTCGGCTCGGAGTGCGCGATCGGGAAGATGACGGTCTCGCTCGAGCTGGACCGCGGGGCGCGCGAGCGCGGCCTCGCCTCGCTGTTCGTCCCGACCGGACAGACGGGGATCGCGATCGCTGGTTGGGGGATCGCCGTCGACGCTGTCGTCTCGGACTTCCTCGCGGGTGCGGGCGAGCGCCTCGTCGTCGAGGGGCACGAGCGCGGCGGCGAGCTTCTCTTCGTCGAGGGGCAGGGCTCGCTGATCCATCCCGCCTATTCGGGCGTCACGCTCGGGCTCGTGCACGGCACGGCGCCTCACGCCTTCGTCCTCTGCCATCTCGCCGGCCAGACCGAGATCGAGGGCTATCCCGGCCAGCCGATCCCGTCGTTGCGCGAGCTCGTGGAGCTGCACGAGCGGATCTCGCTGCCCGCGCGTCGCGCTCGCGTCGCCGCGATCGCGCTCAACACCCGCCTCCTCGACGAGAACGAGGCCCATGCGGCGATCAGAGCCGCAGAGGCGGAAACCGGCCTGCCCGCGGACGACCCGGTCCGTTTTGGCCCGGCTAGGATCCTCGACGCGGTGCTCGCCGCGCTTCGCTAGGACTCTCGGCCGCGGCGATTGGGTCGAAAGGCTCTTCCCGTTGCGCGTCGAACAGCCCAGAGTGGGCGCGAGGTTCTCCAGAGAAAGGGACGAAGGCGGATGAGGACGATGACTGCGGCAGTTGTCTGTGCGTGCGCGGTGCTCGTTGCGACGATCGGCGCGGCCGGTAGCCCCGCGGCCGAGGTCGCGGCAGGTGTGCAGTTCGGCGCCAACGACGACACCGGCAAGTACTCCGCCGACGGCGGCGCTGTCTTCTTCTCCCAGATGGCCGCCGCGGGCTTGAAGCAGAACGTGATGACGATCCGCTGGAAGCCGAGCGACCCGCTGACGATCCCAGACCGAGCCGTGCTCGACGTCTCCGTGCCGGCCGCGGTCGCGGCCGGGGTCGAGGTCGTCTTCGCGGTGTATCCGTACCCGCCGAGCGAGATCGAGGTCGGTGGCGTGAGCCACCTTGCGTTTGCGAGCTGGCTCGACGTGCTGGCGCGCGCCTATCCCCAGGTGACGACCTACATCGTCGGCAACGAGCCGAACCTGAACACGTTCTGGCGCCCGCAGGGCGGGGGCGGAGGGCGGATCTTCTCCGCGGCTCAGTTCGGCCGGTTCCTTGCCGCCGGCTACGACGCCCTGAAGGCGGTTTCTCCCGAGATCACCGTGCTCGGAGTCGGCAGCTCGCCGCGTGGCGAGCGCGCCCCGGGCCCGGCCGGCAAGTCCTCGCCGGTGCACTTCCTCGCCGCGCTCGGCGCCTGGTATCGCGCCAGCCTGCGGCCGTTGCCGATCATGGACGGCTTCAGCTTCCATCCGTATCCGAACCCGAGCAACTTCACGGTTCCGCTCACGTTCGCCTACGGCTGGCCGAACGCGAGCGTCCAGGAGCTCCACCGGATCAAGCAGGCGCTCTGGGATGCCTTCGGCGGGACGGCCCAGCCGACGACGCTGGACGGGCTCAAGCTCTACCTCGACGAGGTCGGCTGGCAGGTCGACACCTCGTTCCAGCCCGGCTACACGGACGCCGAGAACGTCAAGGTCACGACCGAGGCGAACCAGGCCGCAATCTACGCCGACCTCGTCCGCTACGTCGTCTGCGACCCCGATGTCGCGCAGCTGAACTTCTTCGGCTACTACGACGAGCGGAGCCGGCTCGGCTGGCAGGCGGCGCTGCGCCGGAACGACGGCAGCGAGCGGGCCTCGAACGCCGCGGTCGCTGCCGCGATCGCCGAGACGGGCGGTGAGTGCCAGGGGCTCATGCGGAGCTGGCGTCCGCTCGCGAAGCCCGCCGGCGCCGCGGTTGTATTCAAGCCTTCGACCGGTCTGCGGGCGGGCCTGCGCAGCCTCTCGTTCGTGCCGACGGCGGCCGAGGACGTCATTGTTACGGCCGGGATCGTGCCCGCAGGAACGCCGGCTGGCGAGATCGACGGCCTCCTCGGCAAGGCCGGCTCGGCGGTCGCGAACCGTCGCGCGGAGCTGACGGTGGGAGGGACGCTCGCAGGCCGCAAGCGTTACGTCCTCGCGGTCGCGCTGGCCGCCACGCTGAACCCCGAGCGCGTCTCCATCTTCAAGAGCCGCCCCTTCACGGTCGCTGCGGGATTCCGACCCGGTCAGCCGTGCCAGCCCTCGCGCGCGGCCGAGTACCAGGCCGACGGCTTCCGCTGC
>JACCRW010000210.1 GCA_013813345.1 Actinomycetota bacterium | reverse complement strand
CGGGCACGAAGCACGGCAAGCGCGTGCAGGCGCTCGGCGGTGCCAAGAACCACATGATCGTGCTACCGGATGCGGACGTCGCGATGGCCGCGGATGCCGCGGTCAGCGCCGCCTACGGCTCGGCCGGCGAGCGCTGCATGGCGATCTCGCAGGTCGTCGCGGTCGGCGGGGTCGGCGACGAGCTCGTCGCCGCGATCAAGGAGCGGCTGCCGAAGATCAAGGTCGGGAACGGGCTCGACGAGGGCGTCGAGATGGGGCCGCTCGTCACGGCCGCGCACCGCGACAAGGTCGCGGGCTACGTCGAGGGGGCGGGTGCGCAGGGCGCCACGATCGTCACCGACGGCCGTGAAACGGCGCCCGAGGGCGACGGCTTCTTCCTCGGCGTCACCCTGCTCGACGACGTCACCCCCGAGATGGACGCCTACAAGGACGAGATCTTCGGCCCGGTCCTCGGGGTCACGCGCGTCGACACCTACGACGAGGCGCTCACGCTCGTGAACGAGAACCCCTACGGGAACGGGACGGCGATCTTCACCCGCGACGGCGGCGTCGCCCGCCAGTTCCAGTTCGACGTCGAAGCGGGGATGGTCGGCGTCAACGTGCCGATCCCGGTTCCCGTCGCCTACTACTCCTTCGGCGGCTGGAAGGCGTCGCTCTTCGGCGACACCCACATCTACGGGCCCGAGGGGATCAACTTCTACACCCGCGGCAAAGTCGTCACTTCTCGCTGGCCCGACCCGGCCACGAGCACGGTCGACCTCGGCTTCCCCCAGACGCGCTAGCCGCGCACCGCGCGACAAATTGCGCCACACCGCTTGAAGAACGAGGCCCGAGTGTCCAGGATGTGACGATGGCGATTACGGCGGCCGAGAGGGTCTGTCTGCTCGAGCGCGACGACGCCCTCGCGAGCTTGCGCCGGGCGCTTGCGGCGTCCGCTTCCGGCAGCGGCAGGGTCGTGCTCGTCGCCGGCGAGGCGGGGGTCGGGAAGACGGCCGTCGTCAGGGCCTTCTGCGCCGAGCCGGGCCTGGACATCCGCGTGCTCTGGGGCGCTTGCGACGCGCTCTTCACGCCACGGCCGCTGGGACCGTTCCTCGAGCTCGCCGCGGACGCGAATGGCGAGATCGGCGCGGCGTCCAACGCCGGCGCAGCGCCACACGAGCTCGTCAAGGCGCTGGTCGACGCAGGCGAACGAAGTCCAACCGTCATCGTGCTCGAGGATGTCCACTGGGCTGACGAGGCGAGTCTCGACGCGCTGCGGTTGCTTGCCCGAAAGGTCGAGCGTTCGAGCCTCCTCGTGATTGCGACCTTCCGCGACGACCTGGATCGGATGCATCCGCTTCGGATCGTGCTCGGCGAGCTCGCGACGCGGCCAACGGTGAGCCGCGTCGCGCTCGAGCCGCTCTCGAAGGCGTCAGTTGCCGAGCTGGCGGCAGCAGCGGACGTCGACGCTCGCGAGCTCCACCGCCAGACCGGTGGCAACCCCTTCTTCGTCACAGAGGTGCTGGCCGCCGGAAACGGTGAGATTCCAGGAACGGTCAGGGACGCCGTGCTCGCTCGCGCTGCCTCGCTGAGCGCGCCTGCGCGGGCGCTGCTCGACGCCGTCTCGATCGCGCCGCCGCGGGTCGAGCTCTGGCTGCTCGACGCGTTGGCGCCGAACGAGGCCGATGCGCTCGAGGAATGTCTCGGGTCGGGAATGCTTAGGGCGAGCGCCGGATCGGTCGAGTTCGGCCACGAGCTCGCTCGGCGGGCGGTCGAGGACTCGGTCGAGCCGCGCCGCGGCGTCGGTCTCCACCGGCTCGCCGTCGCCGCGCTCGCACGGCCACCTGCCGGCGCGCCCGACGCCGCCCGGCTCGCTCACCATGCCGAAGCCGCCGACGAAGCCGAGCCCGCGCTGCGGTACGCAATCGCCGCGGCCGAGCGCTCCGAGGCGCTCGGGGCGCACCGCGAGGCGGCCGCCCAGTACGCCCGTGCTCTTCGATTTGCGGACGGTCTCTCAGACGAGGAACGCGCCTCGTTGCTGGAGCGGCAGTCCGACTCGCTCTACAACACCGACGAGCAAGTGCAGGCGATCGCGGCTCTTAAGCTTGCGATCGAAATCCACCGGCGTGCCGGCGACGTGCGAGCCGAGGCTGCCGGGCTCGCTCGGCTCGTGCCCTACCTCTACTGCCGTGGCCTCTTGCCCGACGCGGCGGAGGCCGCGACGAGTGCCGTCGCGCTCTTGAAGCCGCTGCCGACGGGCCCCGAGCACAGCGCGGCCTACCAGGCGATGGCCCGCTCCCGGCTCATCGAGAACGACCCCGAAGACGCGATCTCCTGGGGGCGACGGGCCCTGCGCCTGGCAGAGGAGCTCGACCAGACGGCCGCGATCGTCGATATCTCGATCACTCTGGGCAGCGCCGAGATGCTCCGCGAGGGCCCGCAGGCCCGCGCCACGCTCGAGAAAGCGCTCGGCCTTGCACGACGGCACGGTCTCCATGCCCAGGTCGTTCGGGCGCTCCACAACCTGGCGTCGATTGCCGCCCAGTACCGGTCGTACGACCTGACGGAGCCCTGGCTCGCCGAGGGGCTCGAGCTCTGCAACGAGCTGGAGCTCGACCTCTGGCGCTTGGCGCTGCTCCAGATTCGAGCGTGTTCGGAGCTCGAGCGTGGTCGCTGGGCCGATTCAGCGGCGACCGCGAAGCTCCTGGTCGACGAGCCGCGGGACTCGCCCGAGCCGCGGCTCATGGGGCTGCTCGTGCTCGCGCTCGTGCGCGCTCGCCGGGCCGACCCCGGCGCGCGGCCGCTACTCGACGAGGCGCTGGCGAAGGAGTTTCCCGCGATGGAGCTCGATCGGGACAGCGCAGTCGCGTGCGTTCTGGCCGAGATCGTCTGGCTCGAGCGGCACGCGGACGACGTCCGGGAAGCCACGCAACCGGTGTTCGACCTCGCCGTCCTGCGGCGCTCGGCGTCGTGGATCGCGCGGATCGGGTACTGGCGGCGCAAGCACGGCATCGTCGACGAGCTCCCGTCCGACCTCATCGGGCCCTACGCCCTGCAGCTCGCCGGCGATTGGGAGGCCGCCGCCGCGGCGTGGGCGGCACTCGGGTGCCCGTACGAGGAGGCGCTCGCGCTCAGCGAGACGGATGACGAGCGCGGCCTGCGGGCAGCGCTCGACCGCGCCCGGCAACTCGGCGCGGGCGCTCTGTCGGCGCAGGTCTCGCGCCGACTGCGTGAGCTCGGCGTCCGCGACGTCGCCCGCGGCCCGCGGGCCTCCACAAAGACGAATGCCGCAGCGCTGACCGCACGCGAGCTCGAGGTGCTGCACCTGCTCGGCGACGGCCTGCGGAACGCGGCGATCGCCGAGCGCCTCTTCCTCTCTTCGCGCACGGTCGATCACCACGTCGCCGCGATCCTGCGGAAGCTGGAGGCAGGCAACCGCGGCGAGGCTGTCGCCCGAGCGGCCAGGCTCGGGCTCATCGAGAATGGGCAGGCCGTAGCCCCAACCTAGGCGTTTCCACCGATGTGCCGCGGCGACACGGCTCGTAGCGTCGTAGGCGTTCCCGACTGAAAGGAGACGCCGGTGGAGACCTACGTGATCCTGCGCCGAAGCGGCTGGCGCACACCCGATGAGCTGCAAACGGCAGCCGCCCGCTCGACCGAAGAGGGCGATAGGACACCGGACGACATCCGCTGGATCCGCAGCTACGTGCTCGCCGAGCCGAGCGGCGAGCTCGGCACTGTCTGCATCTACCAGGCCTCGAGTCCCGAGGCGATTCGCACCCATGCCTACCGAGCGGGTCTGCCGGTCGACGAGATCGTCGCGGTGGCAGACACCGTCGTCGTCCGGCCGGATCCGGTGCCGGTGACGGCCTAGAGAGGGGAGAGAACGAGATGAAGAAGCGCGTAACCGTAATCATGCTGGCAGTGCTGCCGGTGCTCCTGGCGACGGGAATCGCCGTCGCAGCCGGCGCGTTCGACGGTGCCAAGTCGTCGACCGCCCGTTACCACGACATCCGGCAGGCGATGGACGCCGGCTACACGGCCAAGGTCATCGACCTCGCCGGGATCGAGTGCATCGCCCAGCCCGGCGAGGGGGCGATGGGTGTGCACATGCTCAACCCGTCGCTGCTGCTCGACGAGGGGAAGATCGACGCAGCGCAGCCCGAGCTGCTGGTCTACGAGCCTCGGAACGACGGCACGATGAAGCTGGTCGCGCTCGAGTACCTGGTCTTCCAGTCCGACTGGAAGGGCGGCGGCAAGCCGGCCCTGTTCGGAAAGGAGTTCGACGAGATCAAAGCGGGCAACCGTTACGGGATCCCGCCCTCCTGGGCGCTCCACGCCTGGATCTGGAAGCCGAACCCGAGCGGAATCCTGAATGCCTGGAACCCGCGGGTCGACTGCGACGGCGCCTAGCTCTAGCCTGTGCGACTCGCTTAGTCTCCGCGGCATGGCCGCTTGTGCGAGCTGCGGAGCCGAGAACCGCGAGGGCGCGCGCTTCTGCGACTCCTGCGGGGCCGTCCTCGCCGACGCGGAGCGGCCTCGTGAGCTGCG
>JACCRW010000207.1 GCA_013813345.1 Actinomycetota bacterium | reverse complement strand
GTTGCAGCGACTCGACGATCCCCTCGAAGGCCATCGTGTACGAGCGCCGCCGGCCCATCCGGTTGCGGTACTGGACGTAGAGCTTGTCGCCGTTCGTGCCGTGGAGGAAGAGATCCTGCTGCTGGCGCGTCAGCTCGCCCCAGGGGGTGTCGAGGTCGATCTCGTAGCGGTCGGCGATCGCCTGGATCACCGACTCGTAGAAGCCGCCGTTCCCGACCGACCACGGGACGAGTGCGCCGTCGCCGATCGAGACGGTCGCGTCGGGGACGATCAGATCGGGATCGATCTCGAGCTGCGAGCCGAGGCCGGTGCAGCGGGGGCAGGCGCCGTGCGGCGAGTTGAAGGAGAAGATGCGCGGCTGCAGCTCCGGCAGCGAGACGCCGTGCTCGGGGCAGGCGAACTTCTCTGAGAACAACATGCTCTCGCCGTCGATCACGTCCACGGCGACCAGCCCGTCGGCGAGCGACGCCGCGGTCTCGACGGACTGGGTCAGACGCTGACGCAGGTCGGGTTTCAGGATCAGCCGGTCGACCACGACCTCGATCGAATGCTTGAACTTCTTGTCGAGGACGATCTCCTCCTCGAGCAAGCGCGTCTCGCCGTCGACCTTGACCCGCGTGAAGCCGTCGGTCCGCAGCTCCTCGAGCACGTCGCGGAACTCGCCCTTGCGGTCGCGCACGACCGGCGCGTTGACCGTGAAGCGGGTGCCGTCATGGAGCGCGAGGATCTGCTCGACGATCTGATCGAGGCTCTGCCCCGCGATCGGCCGCCCGCAGACCGGGCAGTGCGGCCGGCCCACCCGCGCGTAGAGCAGGCGGAGGTAGTCGTAGATCTCGGTGACCGTGCCGACCGTCGAGCGCGGGTTGCGGGACGTCGTCTTCTGGTCGATCGAGATCGCCGGCGAGAGCCCTTCGATCGAGTCGACGTCCGGCTTCTCCATCATCTGCAGGAACTGGCGAGCGTACGCGGAGAGGCTCTCGACGTAGCGGCGCTGTCCCTCGGCGTAGATCGTGTCGAAGGCGAGCGAGGACTTGCCCGAGCCGGAGAGGCCGGTGATGCAGATGAGGGCGTTCCGCGGCAGCCTGACGTCGATGTCCTTCAGGTTGTGCTCGCGGGCTCCGTGGACAACGAGCTCGTCGATAGGCATGCGAGGTCTATCCTAGCGAGCGAACACTTGTTCGTCTAGTTACCGGCTGCGCTCGTCAGGGAAACTCCCGGCGATGGCAGAAACCGCGAAGCGCGCCGCCCTCGCAACACTCGTCGTGGGCGGGGTCGTGGTGCTCGCGCTCGCCCTCTGGAAAATCCGAGTCCTCGTCGCGCTTCTCTTCTTCGCCTTCATAATCGCCGCGGCGATGCGGCCAGGAATCGAGGCGTTACGGCGGCGAAGGGTGCCGCGCGGATTCGGAATCGCGATCCACTACATCGGCTTCTTTGCGCTGATCACGGGGCTGCTCTGGATCGTCGTCCCGCGCGCAACCGAGCAGGTCTCGAAAGCGCTCGTCGATCTCCCGAGCTCGCCCGCGGAGCTCGAGGAGGAGGCAAGCCAGTCGACCGGGATGCGCCGTGAGATCCTCGAGGGCGTTCAACAGCGACTCGAGGAGCTGCCCTCGGCGAGCGAGCTCGTCGACCCGGCGCTCGAGATCGGGTTCCTCGGCTTCGAGATCCTGATCGGCCTCTTCTTCGTCTTCGCGAGCGCCGCCTACTGGATCTTCGAGCGGGAGAAGGCGATGAACCTCGTTACCTCGCTGATCCCGCGTCCGCGGCGGAAGAAGGTGCGGGACACCTGGGACTTGATCGACCTCAAGCTCGGGTCGTACGTGCGCGGGCAGGCGATCCTGATCGCGATCGTCGGCACGGTCCTCTCGCTCATCTTCTGGGCGATCGGCCTTCCCTACTGGCTCCTGATCGGCGTCTTCGCCGGAATCGTCGAGATCGTCCCGGTGATCGGCCCGCTCACGGCGGGCGCGGTCGCCGTCGGCGCCGGCCTGACGGTGTCGTGGCAGCTCGCGCTCGCAGCGGGGGTGACGGTGCTCGTCGTGCGCCTACTCGAGGACTACATCATCATCCCGCGCGTGCTCGGCGAGGCTGTCGGGCTCTCCCCGCTCCTCGTCCTCTTCTCGATAACGAGCGTCGCGCTCCTGTTCGGGGAGTTCGCAGTCCTCCTGGCGATCCCGCTCGCGGCGGTGCTGGCGACGCTGATCGACGTGATCGTGCGAGGCAAGGACCCCGCCGAGGAGGACGTGCCAACGGTGATCTTCTCACCGGTGGACTCCGAGACGGCTTAGGCCTTCCTCCATCTGCCGAAGACGAGCCCGCCGAGGGTGAAGCCGAGGCCGAAGGTGCCTACCGAGAAGGCGCCGATCGCGAGCGTCTTGCGACCGACCGAGAGCCGCTGCCAGCGGCCGAGGGCCTCTTGTTCGTCCCGCGTCAGCGGCTCGCCGCGACGCTGCTTGCGAAGGGCGCCGCCGGCACGAAGGCCGAGGTAGAGATCGTCGAAGATCTCCGGCGCGTCGTCTGCCGCTGCGCTGTCGGATGCTCGATCCGCCATGGAACGAGTGTATAGCCGGGAACAGCGGTTCTCATGCCCCGGCCGGGGTACGCTCGTGCCCGGTGCTGACGCGCGTGCTCCATATCTCCGATCTGCATTTCGGCCGCAACGTCAAGCCGGAGCCGATCGAGGCGCTCGCGCGGCTGATCGAGGAGGTGCAGCCGGAGCTCGTGATCGCCTCGGGCGACCTCAC
>JACCRW010000172.1 GCA_013813345.1 Actinomycetota bacterium | reverse complement strand
GCGCCGGCGACGTGCAGCGGTCCGGCGATGTCGAGCTCCGCCAGCTCGAGCAGCGCGCTCGCCAGATCGGTCACCTGCACCGGCGAGCGAAGCTCGTTCGTGAACCACGTGCCCGGCCGGTGCGCTGCGAGCTCGTGCTTCGAGGGCTGCGCTCCGCCGACGATCAACGACGTGCGGACGATCAGAGCGCCGGGATGGGCGGCGGCGACGCGGTGCTCGGCCTGCGCCTTCGCGCGGCCGTACTCGTTCACGGGAGAAAGCTCGTCCTCCTCCACGTACGGCGTCCCCTTGCGCCCGTCGAAGACAACGTCCGACGACAGGTGGAGGAGCCGGGCGCCGATCCGGGCTGCAGCGTGCGCGACGTGGTCTGCCCCGTCCACGTTGATCGCAGCCGCCTCCGCCCCATCCTGCCGGTATGCGGTGTGGATCACGACCTCCGGCCGGACACGGCGTAGGAGCTCGTCGACCGCATCCGGGTCTCGAATCTCGACCCGCTCGGTCGAGACGTCGGGCCGTAGGCGGACGAGCTCCGAGCCGAGGTAGCCGGTCGCGCCGGTGACGTGGAGGCGCACGCTTGCACGCTAGCCGCCGGGCGGTTTAGGCTCGCCGCCATGAGAATCTTCCTGTGGCTCAATTTCGTCCTGTCCTCGCTGATCGTCCTGCTGATCTTCGTGCAGGCGTACTTCATCGCCACGTACACCATCAGCAATCAGAATGCGCAGGGTGCGCTCGACGCCCACGGCATCGTCGGTGGCCTGTTCATCCACGGCTTCGAGCTGCTCGTCTTCCTGACCGCGTTCGGCGCCTGGCCGAAGCAGTGGCGCTGGATCGGTTTCACGTTCGCGCTCTTCGTCGTCGGTACGGTGCAGATCTTCCTGCTTCCAGAGGACTCCGACGAGGTCGTGAGCAACTCCGCGGCGTACGTCCACGGCCTGCACGGCCTCTTCGCCCTGATCGTGCTGGTCATGGCGGCGATCATCGCCCACCGCGGGATGCGCGATCTCGGGCTCAGGCGTGCGCGCGACGACGCCGCAGATGTCGATATGCCTCGATCGCAACCGTAACGGCGACCGCGATCCCGAACGCGAGGAGGAGTCCCTTCCAGGGCTCCTCCTCGAACGTCTTCCCGCCGAAGTAGCCGAGCAGCACGGTATAGGCGCCCCAGATCGCACCGGCGATCACGTCGAAGACGATGAAGCGGCGCCAGCGAAAGGTCTTGACGAAGCCCGCCGTGAAGGTGGTCACGGTGCGGCCGCCGGGGATGAAGCGCGCGACGACGATCAGGTAGCCGCCGCGCTCGTCGAGCATCCGCTCGGCCCACGCGAGTCGCTCTCTCGCCTTCTCGCCGCTGAAGAACCGATTCGTGACGCGCTCGCCGAGATAGTGGCCGCCCGCGTAGGAGATGTTGTCCCCGACGATCGCGCCAAGCGCGGCCGCGGGGATCAGGAGCTCCACCCGCAGATCGCCCGCTCCAGCCACGACGCCGGCGGCGATCGCGGTCGCCTCGCTCGGCACGACAGGGAAGAACGCGTCCAGCATCGCGACGAGGAAGACGACGCCGTAGCTCCACGAGGAGCCGGAGACCGCGTCCACGAAGGTCACGAACACAGCCCCATCCTTCCAGCGATGATGCGCGTCGTGCCGTCCGTACCGCCGTTTCTACCGCTCGAGGGCGTGCGCGTGCTCGATCTGACGAGCTCGCTCGCGGGCCCTACCGCGACCGAGATCCTCGCGGCGCTCGGCGCCGACGTGGTCAAGATCGAGCATCCGGGCCGAGGCGACGAGGCGCGCGACTGGGGGCCGCGGTTCTTCGAGGGCGGGAGCGTCATGTTCTTCTCCGCGAACGCCGGCAAGCGCTCGCTGGCCCTGGATCTGAAGGACGAGCGCGGCCGTGACGTGCTGCTACGGCTGGCCGAGCGGTCGGACGTCGTCGTGCAGAGCCTCCGACCCGGAACTGCCGAGCGGCTCGGGATCGGCCCGGACGACCTGCGCGCGCGCAACTCGAAGCTTGTCTACTGCACGATCGGCGCCTTCGGGCGGCGAGGGCCGCTCGCGGCCGACCCCGGCTACGACCCGCTGATCCAGGCGGCCGCGGGGATCATGAGCGTTACGGGGGAGCCCGATCGTCCGCCGGTGCGCGTCGGCGTCTCGCTGGTCGACATCGGCACCGGCGTCTGGGCCGCGCTCGCGATCGTCGCCGCGCTCCACGAGGGTGTGGGCCGGACGCTCGACCTCTCGCTCTACGAGACCGCGCTCTCGCTGCTCCCGTACCAGATCGCAGACGTGCTCGCCGGTGCGGAGACTCCCGGACGCCATGGGACCGCGTTCCCGCTGATCGCCCCCTACGAGGTCTTCCCCACCGCGGACGGCGAGCTGATGATCGTGGCGGGGAACGACCGGCTCTTCGCTTCGCTCTGCGAGGTGCTCGGCTTGCCGGAGCTCGCCGGTGACCCGCGCTTCGGCTCGAATCCGCTCCGCGTCGAGCATCGCGCCGAGCTCGTGTCGCTCCTGCGACCGCGGCTCGCCGAACGCGCGACGGAGGAGCTGCTCGAGCACTTACGCGCCGCTGGAGTCCCCGCCTCTCCCGTCCTCGACCTCGACGAGGTCGCGAGACACGAGCAGACGCTCGCGACCGGGATGCTCCAGGAGCTCGCAGGCCGGACGATCGTGGCCCCGCCACTCTCCGCCGACGGCGAGCGCGTCCTCCACCGCAGCGCGCCGCCGCTTCTCGGCGAGCACACCGCCGAGATCCTCGCGGAGGCGGACTATGAGGCGGCCGAGATCGACCGACTCACGGCGGCCGGCGTCGTTCGGGTCGTTCAGGCGGGGAACGAGCCCGCTCGGTAGACCCGGCCGGGGAGCTCGCGGCCGAGCAGGGTCTCGAGCCACTGCGCGACCCCAATCAACGCCTCGAGATCGACGCCCGTCTCGACGCCCTCCCGCTCGAGCAGGTAGACCACGTCCTCGGTCGCGACGTTCCCGGTCGCACGCGGGGCGAACGGACAGCCGCCGAGGCCTCCAACCGACGCATCGAGCACGGTCGTGCCCGCCTCGAGCGCCGCCCAGGCGCAGGCGACGCCGGTGTGGCGCGTGTCGTGGAAGTGGCCTCCGACCGGAACGCCGAGCACGACGGCGCGCTCGACGAGCCGTCGTACCGGGCCGGGGGTCGCGACTCCGATCGTGTCCGCGAGCACGATCTCGCCGGCGCCCGCTGCCACGAGCCGCTCGACGAGTCCGGCGACGACACCCGGATCGACCTCGCCCTCGAACGGACAGCCGAACGAGCAGCTGATCGTGACGGTGGTCGGGATCGAGGAGCCGGCGAGAATCCGCTCGACGCGCTCGACGGCCTCCCCGAGCGAGACGTTGCCGTTTCGCCGGTTGAAGCTCTC
>JACCRW010000165.1 GCA_013813345.1 Actinomycetota bacterium | reverse complement strand
TGGCACACGATTCCGAACAGCGGCCGGATCAACGCGTCCAACCCCTGTTCGGAATATCTGTCGATAGACGACTCGGCGTGCAACCTCTCCTCGCTCAACCTGATGAAGTTCCGGCGCGAGGACGGTGAGTTCGACGTCCAAGCGTTCTCGCACGCGGTCGACACGATGTTCCTGGCGCAGGAGATCTGCGTCGGCTACTCGTCCTACCCGACGCCGCAGATCGACGCGAACGCGAAGGCCTATCGCCAGCTCGGGCTCGGCTACGCGAACCTCGGCGCGCTCCTGATGGCCCGCGGGCTCCCGTACGACTCGGACGAGGGGCGGGCATACGCGGCTGCGATCACCGGGCTGATGACGGGGCGGGCGTACCGCAAGTCGGCCGAGGTCGCCCACCGGATGGGCCCATTCGAGGGCTACCGGCGGAACGCGGCGGCGATGATCGGCGTGATCGCAAAGCACCGCGCCGCGGTCGGCAACATCCAGCACACAGACTCGGTCCCGGAGGACCTGCTGACGGGCGCTCGCCAGGCTTGGGACGACGCGCTCGACCTCGGCGAGGTGCACGGCTACAGGAACGCGCAGGCGACCGTGCTCGCTCCGACCGGGACGATCAGCTTCATGATGGATTGCGACACGACGGGGGTCGAGCCCGACTTCTCGCTCGTCAAATCGAAGAAGCTCGTCGGCGGCGGCGAGATCACGATCGTCAACAAGACGGTGCCGATGGCGCTCGAGAAGCTCGGCTACGCGCCGCGCGAGGTCGACGAGATCGTCGCCTTCATCGACGAGCGGAACACGGTCGTCGGCGCCCCGAGCGTCAAGTCCGAGCACTTCCCGGTCTTCGACTGCGCGATCGGCGACCGCGCGATCCACTACATGGGCCACGTGAAGATGATGGGTGCGGTCCAGCCGTTCATCTCCGGTGCGATCTCGAAGACCGTGAACCTGCCGGAGGAGGCGACCGTCGAGGACGTCTCACAGCTCCTGATCGAGGCGTGGCAGCTCGGGGTCAAGGCGATCGCGATCTACCGCGACAACTGCAAGGTCGCCCAGCCGCTCTCCGGCTCCGCCGACAAGAGCCTCGCCCCGCTCCTGGCCCTCGCCCCGGTCGTTCCGGTCGTGCAACCGAAGCGCCGGCGAGTCCCGGAGGACCGGATCGAGGTCGGCCGCAAGTTCAAGGTCGGCGAGTACGAGGGCTACATCCACGTCGGTCTCTTCGAGGACGGCACCCCGGGCGACATCTTCGTCGACATCGCCAAGGAGGGGACGACCCTCGCCGGGCTGATGAACTCGTTCATGATCTCCGTCTCGCTCGGGCTCCAGTACGGGGTGCCGCTCGAGGTGTACGTCTCGAAGTTCAGTCACATGCGCTTCGAGCCGTCCGGGCTCACGAACGACGCTGACATCCGCGTCGCCAAGTCGATCGTCGACTACATCTTCCGCTGGATGGGGAAGAAGTTCCTTACGACCGACCAGCAGGAGGAGGCGGGGATCCTCTCGCCCGAGGTGAAGGCTCGGCTCGCGCAGGCGTATGCCACTCTCGAGAGCGGGCAGGCGCCGGTCGAGTACGACGCGCCCCCGCCCGGCCAGACGGCCCTCTTCAACGCCTGGGAGGACGCGGTCGAATGCGCCCGCTGCGGCGGCCGGATGGTCCGGACGGGCTCGTGCTACACCTGCCGCGACTGCGGCACGAACACAGGCTGCAGCTGATCACGCTCTGAGGTAGCGCAACGGGCCGCACCGCTGACGGCCCGTTGCGCTCCTTTGCGCGCTCGGCAGGACTGGCCGCTCGGGTCGCGAAGTGCAGCGTTCCCGAGGAGGTGCGAGATGGCCGGACTGCAAGACGTGGTGGAGACGATGTGGGGACGACCGCTCTCGCCTGCGGCCGAGCGGCGCCTGCGGCGCCGGGTGCTGGCCTTCGCCGGTCTCGGCCTCTTTCTCGGAGGGCTGGCGGCGGCGCTCGGTCTCGGCAGGCTCGTGCTGGACGCGGCCATCCTGCTGCTCGTCCTCGGGGGCGCAGCTGTGATTGCTCTTGGGTTGCGGAGGGTGCCCGCCGGAACCTTGATCCGAGGCGCCGTCGGGCGGATCGGCCCGACAGGCCGGGCTGTGCAGACGAGGATCGGCGAGTTTGGAATCCCGCGACGGATGCGGGCCATGCGACCTCGCGCCGGCATCGCGAGCCGACGTGCCGCGGTCTCACTCCGAATCGGAGGCGCCAGAGCTCGAAGGGCCGGAGCCGCCGCAGGAACAATCGCCCTCCAGCGGGCGGAGCTCGGGCTCCGGAATGGAAGCAGACTCTCCGCACGCGCGGTCCGCGAGCTTCGCGCGAGCACCCGAACGACCTCGGAGGGACGCGCAGGGACACCGGCGAAGCGCTCCGCGAGACCTCCCGCGCCGCGTGCGGAGCGGGGGCGCGATCAGGCGATGCGACTGAACACGCTGGGCGCTCAGCTCCGGCGAGAGGGCGAGCACGAGCGCGCGGCCGAGCAGCACCGAGCGGCACTCGCGATCGTCCGCGACCTCGGCGACGAGCACAACGAAGCGTTGACGCTGAACAACCTCGCGCTCGCTGTCGTCCACACCGACGGAATCGAGGCGGCGGTCGGGCACTTCGAGGAAGCACTCACCGTCCTCCGCGCGCTCGGCGACGAGGAGCACGAGGGCCGCGTGATCGCGAATCTCGGCTTCATCCATCGCAGCTACGGACGGAGCGAGGAGGCCGAGCCGCTGCTCCACGCGGCGCTCGACAAGCTGCCCGCCGACTCGACCGCCTACCGCAGAGTCGAGGAGCAACTCCGCCGCGCAAGCTGACCCAGGGAGTTCGCGCGTCCGGTGGGATGCGAGAGAATCGGCCGGTGCGCGACGAGAGTCTTCGCAGTTCCTGCTTCGCTTCGCTCGACGTGCTCCAGGCGCAGTACGGCCCTGAGCTCCCCTATGCCGTTCTTGCCGGCGGCTTCCAGTTTCGAGGAGGCAAAGTTCCGTTTCTCAACCGGGCCTACGGGATCTACCGTGCAGGAGCCGTACAGCGGGGTCCTGCTGCGCTCTCGATCAACAGCGCCTTCGCACAGAAGCGCTACCAGGATGAGGGAACGGCCGACGGTGTGCTCTACCGCTATCAAGACGGCCCGATCGACAATCACTTCAACAGTTGGCTACGGCAGGCGCACCTCCTCGGCGTCCCGCTCGTCTACTTCATCGGCACACGACCCAACTGGTATCGCCCCGAGTACCCGGCCTTCGTCGAGGCAGATCATCCCGCCACGCGGAGCGTCCTGATCTCGTTCGGCGAGATACGAGGCGCATACGACGAACGCGAGCCGGTTCGGATTCGCGACGAGATCGAACGCCGCTACGTGTTGCGTCAAGTCAAGCAGCGCATCCACCAGGCGCAGTTCCGAGGTGCGGTCCTCCCCGCGTATCGCGACCGGTGTGGGATCTGCAGCCTGAAGGAGACGCGTCTACTCGACGCGGCTCACATCACCGCGGACATCGAGGAGCGCGGTGTGCCACTCGTCAGCAACGGCCTGAGTCTTTGCTCGATCCACCACCGAGCCTTCGATCACGACCTCGTCGGAGTCGACGCCGACTACCGAGTCTTGGTCTCGCCTCGGCTCCTGGAGGAAGACGACGGGCCGATGCTCGACCTTCTGAAGGGATTCCACACGCAGCCGCTTCACGTCCCGCGGGCCGCAGCCCTGCGCCCCGATCGCGAGCGGCTGGCGGAACGCTTCGAGCGCTTCCTGGACCGAGCCTGAACCGACTGGCATAGGATCGGCGCGGCCAAGGAGAACTCGAGGAACGGAGATCACGATGCGCCGCACGACGTTCACACGACTGATCCTCGCCTTCGTCCCGCTGGTCGCAGCCGCGGTGGTCGGCGTGTCGTTCACTTCGGCGGCAAACGACCGCGCGCGCACCCCGGCGCTCGAGTTCCTCGGCCAGCAGATCATTCCCACCGGAACGCAGTTCGAGGGCACGGAGATCGGCGGGCTCTCCGGGATGGCCTACGACTCGGAGCGAGACGTCTTCTACGTGCTCTCCGACGACCAGGGTCAGATCGACCCGGTTCGTTTCTACACGCTGCGGCTCGATCTCGCGGACGAAAGCCTCGACGCGGGCGACATCGACTTCCTCGCCGTAACGACGCTCCTCGAGCCGAACGGCCAGCCCTTCGCCACTGCGAGCGCCGATCCGGAAGGCCTCGCGCTGACGAAGGACGACGAGCTCATCGTCACGTCCGAGGGGTTCGCGGCCCGGCTGATCGATCCCTTCGTCCGCCGCTTCGAGCTCGACGG
>JACCRW010000162.1 GCA_013813345.1 Actinomycetota bacterium | reverse complement strand
GCACGAGGCGAGGCGGTCGGTCTCATCGGCGATGTCGGGTCGGGAAAGACGACGCTCCTCCGCGTGCTCGGCGGCGTGGCTCCGGCCACGAGCGGCCGGGCGGCCCTGCGCGGTAAACCCTCGCCGCTCGCACATGTGGCACTTCAATTCATGGAGGCCGGCTTCTCTCCGACCTACAACGCGCGTCTCGCTGCCTCGCTGGCGGGAATCTCGAGGAACAAGCTCCGCCCGCGCCTGCGCAGCATCCTCGAGTTCGCTGGCGTGCCAGAGGGAGAATGGACGTATCCCGCGACCCGGTCGCCGTTTCACGTCGCCGTCGGCACGGCGCTCAATCTCGATGCGAGCGTACTGTTGCTCGACGACCCATTCTCCGTCGCCGACGGAGGGTTCCGTGAGCGCTGCGAGCAGCTCATCGAGCAGAGGCGTGCCGAAGGCGCTGCGATCCTCCTCGAGTCGCAGGACACCGCTGTCTTGCGTCGCCTGTGTGCTCGCTCTCTCTGGCTCGGCGGCGGCCGAATCGTCGCAGAAGGCCCGACGGAGGAGATTCTGTCGGCCTTCGCCCACCGCGAGAGCGCGAACGGGTCACCGTCCAGTGAGGAATCGCTGCGCGGCTTCAACGAGGTGAGCGCGATCGCAGCGGTGGCCGCGGAATCGCCAGGCCCCGGCCTGCTCGTCGTCGATGTTCTCCTCGAGCAGGCACGAGGGCCGCTCTTCGTTCAGGTCGGCGTGGGACTCGAGCGTGAGGACGGCTACGCGCTGTTGCTCGAGCAGTCCGAGCCGCTGAAGTGCAAGGGAGGGGGCTTCCACCGCTTCCGTCTCGAAGCGGCCGATGTGCCCCAAGGAGTCTATGTGGGTCGTGTCACCGTGCGCCTGCAGAAGGGCGATAAACGGTGGGTGATAGGCCGCAGGGAGGCATTTTCGTTGGCCATCGGCCTACCCGGCGAGCATGCTCGATCCGACGTTGCCCGATCGGACGTGGCTGTGTGGGAGCCGCACGATGGTGAGTGGACGTATGCGCCCGGCAGCCCGTTCGAGCCTGGGCGACGCTAGGTCGCAGCTACGTGGTCCGGCGTCCCCGGAAACCCTGCCGCAGGCGAAACTTGCGACCGGCGAGCACGCCAGCCTCGCGGCGATCGAATAGCCACAGGCCGGGAATCCAGAGCAGGAGTGCCCAAAAGAGCGTCACGGAAACTGCTTTCAAGCTCAGTGGATGGTCGGGGAAGACTCCCGCCTTGACCATCTCGATCGCTCCCGTGAGGGGGTTCAGCCCGGCAAGGCCGCGCCAGCGCTCGGGGATGGCTGTCAGCGGATAGATCACTGGCGTCAGGAAATAGAGAAACGAGATCCCGTAACCGACTCCGAAGCGAACGTCGCGGGCCCGCGCGCTAACACCGGAGAGCATCAGGCCGACACCGAGCCCGAGTAGTACGAGCACGAGGAGCCCGGCTGGGACAAGGAGAGTGTGCAGGCCGAGGTCGAGGTAGAACACGTCGGCTCGGAGAACGTAGTAGAGAACGGCAAGTGCGGCGAAGATCGCGACCATGGCGAACTCGAGTAGCGCCGGGAATGCCGCTGCCGCGACGACTACGAGCTTGGGTACGTAGACCCGCGGCAGCAGCTTGCGGTTGATCTCGAGACTCCGCGTCGCCCAGTAAGCGCTCTCGGCGAACAGCATCCACGCCGCCGAAGCGACGAGGAAGAAGACCGGGTAGGGCACACCCCCGGTCGCAACTCCGATCAAACCGCCGAAGACGAAGATCCGGATTCCCAGGTTCGCAGCCGGGCGCAGCGGCACCCAGATGAGCCCGAGCCAGGTTCGGGCGATGCGCTTGCGAATGAATCGCAGTCCGAAGAAGGACAGTAGGAGCCGGTAGCGCCAGAACTCGGCGACGAGCGTTCCGAGGCCGGCGCGGCGCGGCTGGACGTACACGATCCCCCCGACCTTCGACTTGCCGAAGGACGCTTTCGCGGCTTGCCCGGAGGCAGGCGCCTGTTCCTCGGTGGTCGTCAAGAGTCCTTCACGCTGACGCCGCGGTTTCGAGGTCGGCGATCGACCTGCTGGACGGACGCTCCGGCGTCCCGTTCCTCCGTAACGTCGCCCCGAACACGAGGAGAGACGGCTTGGGGCTCCAAGGAGAGCCCGCGCGCGGCCCGCTCGATCGCATCCGCCAGGATCGGCGCGGCGGGGCGTGCCAAGCCATGGGGCCGCACGAAGCGGCGCAGGAACGCTTCATTGGGACCGAAGTCGCCCTTCGCGCTCCCCTCGGACAGCTCGGCGGCGAGCTGCTCCAAGTGCTCATCGAGCGTGCTCGCGACCACGAGCAGCCGCGCGTCACCGTGCGCGAGGTGGCCGAAGTGAAGGGTGCCCTCCTGTGTTGCGGAGAACTCCGGCGCGAGCACGGTGAGAACGGGTCGACCGACGATGGCGCTCTCGATCAAGGCGCTCGTGTTGATGCCGACAACCACGTGGCTGTGATGGAGAGAGTCGTAGAAGTCGTTCTTCGACGAGGCCTGGATGGGATCGGCTCCGGCCCTGGGCCAGACGGCGACCTGCTCCCTGGTCGAGAGGTCGACGTCCTGCCACTGCTCGGCGTTCTGGGGATGTGGCCGGACGATGACGCCGGCGCGCGCGAGCGTTCCACCGTGATCGCGCAGTCGATCGAGCCAGCGGAGGACGAACGCCGCCTCGTCCGGGGCGATGAATTTCGACGAGCAGAGATAGAGCACGATCGGCTCGTCCGGGTCGAGTGCGATCTCGCGGCAGAACACCTCGCGGGAGGTTGACGGTTGCCAGTCGAACCAGTGGTCGTACGAATGCGCTCCCGTCACAGCAATCCGCGCCGAGGGGACACCGTGGAGCTCAATCGCCTCCTGACGCTGTTGCTCGTTCCAGACTGTGACGAGGCTCGGACGTACACGCATGAGGCTCTTGGTCGTGAGATTGTCCCAGCTTGCGACGCAGACGACGGTCGGGATTCCTAGCGAGCTCGCTGCGCGCACGTAGTCGCGCTGATCGGAGCCGAGCAGCAACAGCGGCGTGACGAGTAGGGCGTCCGGGCGCTGCTCGGCGACGAATCGCCTGAGCGCGGGATGCGGTGGGATTGCCCGCTCGGCGAGACCCATTCCTTGTCCGACAATCGCCCGTGGGCGTTCTCGCCTGAGGAGAGGCTCGAACGCACGAACGCGTCTCGGCGCATTCGCCGCGACGCGGGAGCGCAGCGCCGGCGAACTGTCGAACTCCGGGCCAAGGAAGCGCAAGTAGTCGAGCGACTTGCGGAGAATCGACTCGACCTTCTTGATCCGCCTCTTCTTCCGTTTCGGAGCCGGTCCATAGGTAAGAGCGGGATACCGTGCGCAAAGCGGCTCGAGTGGGTGGGCGTCCGTAAGCCACCGCGCGTCTCGATCGAAGGCGACGTGCACCCGGTGCCCGCGCTCGGCGAGCTCCTCGATGACAGCCGCAAAATTGCGAACGTAGCTCGCATGGCGCATGCAGAACACGAGCTTGAGGGGGCCGGTCGCCGCTCCGTTCGTCGACCCGTCGAGCGGTTCCCGCGGCTCTGGTTCCAGATGACGCAGCGTGCGGCGATACCGACGCCGAGCCCGATCGCTCCTGCTCCCAACCTCGCTCAATGCTCGGACGGCGATCGGCACCGCACCACGCACCGAACGATCGCTGTCCAGCAGTCGCCTCGCGATCCCTCTCGACACGTAGCTCACCGCGCCGGCCATGTCGCTGGCACCATGAAACCCTCGGATCCGCAGCCCCCCGTAGGCGCCGTAGCCCACAGCGGCCGCGCGAACGGGGTATGCGACGAGGGGCGAGAGCGAGCCGGAGGGCGGCTCGAGCATCGCCGTTTGCTCGATCGCCTCGATCAGCCTCGCGGTGGCGGAGACCTCGAGCCCCTGCGGCCGGACGAACGTCGCCACGAAGTCGAGGCGCTCGGCCCGCCGCTCCTCGGGAGCGTGGAGATCGGCGCTCAGGAGCCGGGTGTGCTCGTCGAACGACGCAGCCTCGCGCAGGAACCCTCCGTTCGGCTGCCTCAGGTAGTGGTAGTGGATGAGATCGTGTTGCATGGCTCGAAACTCGGGCAGGCAGATCGTGTGCACGGGACGCCCGACAATCGTCGCCTCGATCATGGCCGTGCTGTTGATCCCCACCAGCGCGTCGGCATGGAAGAGAGCATCGAAGTATTCGGACCGATCCGAGGCTCCGATCGGGACTGCGTGCTCACGCAGCCAGACGGCGACGTTGCCGAACTCGGAGAAGTCGGCCTCGTCGAACCGCTCGAGCGCGCTCGGGTGCGGCCGGATCAGCACCGCGGCATCGCGCAGAGTGGGATCGTCGCTTCTGCGGATGTTCCTGAGCCATTCCCGCGTGAATTCGGGCTCAGCCGCGAACGGCTGGTTCTGTCGGGTCGAGCCGACGAAGAGCAGGAAAGCGGCGCCGTCCTGCAATCCGAACCGGGCAAGCAAGTCCTCGCGCGACGAACTCGGCGAGCGGTTGAACCAGCGGTCGAACTGCTGCGCCCCGGTGAGGGCTATTCGCCTGGGGTCGACGTTGTGGTGCTCGATCGCCTCCGTCCGCTGCGTCTCGTTCCAGACGATCACCCGATCCGGATCGATGCGGATGAAGCCTTTCATGGTGAGGTGATCCCAGCTCGTGACGCAGAGCGCGGTCGGGATGCCCAGCGCCCGGGCGCTCTTGATGTAGTCCGTCTGATTGCGGTTCTTGTCGATCAGGGGCGAGACGACGACGACGTGCGGGTCGACGCCGCGGATGAACCGCTCGATTGTTGGATCGCTCGGGAGTCCGTTCTCGAGGAGCTTGAGTGTCCGGAGCAGTTGCCGAACCCGTGGGCGCGGAAGCGTCTCGTGTGCCTCGAGCCGTCTGAGGGGTGATGGGAGCTGCGCCAGCGTGCGCCACTTGGCCCGCGCGTAGCCCGAGCGGGCGAGGCTCGGGTCGAGATAGTGGATGTAGTCGGCAGCCGAGCGGATCGCTCGAGCCGCAGCTGCGTATCGGTCGTCGCGGACCGGCGCGTCCCCGTGGACGACGATGCCCCAGTCGGCGGCGTCGACGGTCTCAATTGCCTCGGCGTACTTCTCGCTGCGCGTGAAGGCGACGTGCACTCGGTGGCCATTTCGGGTCAGGCTCCGGATCGTCTCGTCGAAGTGCAGTAGCGCCCCGGGGTGGTCGAGGAAGATGAGGATCCGAAGCCGCGTTGGAACGTGCCGGTTGGTGGGACGCGGTCGCCGACGGCCCGGACGGCGCCGCGCGAGCTCCTGGCGGCCGTGGACGAGCGGGCTGAGGATCGCCCGCGCGACCGCCTCGCCGCCCTGAGCGCCGCTCGTGGCCACCGGCTCGGTCGCGAGACGCTCGAGCGCCTCGACCACCTTCGGCGAGGCGGCCTCCATTCCGCGAGGCCGCAGGAACGTGCGGACGAACCCCTCCGCGCGCCGCCGCGCGGTGGCCTCGTCGTCCAGAGCGGCCACGATCTGCGCGTGATGCTCGTCGAAGGAGCGGGCGACCTGCAGGACACCCCCGTTCTCGGTCGCGAGGTAGGCGAAATGGAGCGTCCCTCCCTGGGTCTCGTGGAACTCGGGGGCGATCAGGGTAAGGACGGGCTTCCCGAGGATGGAGGCCTCGACGAGCGCGCTCGTGTTCACGCCGATCACCGCGGCGGCGTGGTAGATGGAGTCGTAGTAGTCGTTCTTGGCGGCGACGGATGTAGGCGAGGCGCCTTCGGGCGGCCAGACCGCGGTCTCACCCGGCTCGGCCAGGCTCGTTGCAGACCAGATCTTGAAGTTCGCGGGGTGAGGTCGGACGATGACACAGGCCGTACGCAGCGTCTCGTGTCCGGAGTTGCGCAAGACGTCGAGCCACCGACGAACGAAGAGGTGCTCCTGGGGCGCGATGAACCCCGAAGAGCAGACGTAGAGCACGTACGGATGGGTCGGGCCGAGCCCGACCTTGCGACAGAACTCCTCGCGCGTTGTGCTCGGGGCCCAGTCGAACCAGTGATCGTACGAATGAGCGCCTGCGACGCAGACGGTTTCGGCGTCGAGGCCGTGCAGTTCGACGCACTCGCGCCGCTGCGCCTCGTTCCAGACGACCGTGAGATCCGGAGGGTCGCGGACGACACCCTTGTTCGTGAGGTTGTCCCAACTTGCGACGAGCAGTGACGTGGGGACACCGCGTTGCCGAGCGGCCCGGACGTAGTCGCCCTGCGGCGAGCCGAGGCCGACGAGCGGGGTCACGAGCACGAGCTCAGGCGAGAAGTCGTCGAAAAGTGCAGCCAGGTTCGAGTCGACCGGCACCGAGCGATCGGTGAACCGCAGCAGGCGATCCAACGTCCCCCTTCCTCGCTCGCTCGCCACGACTGGTCCGTCGCCGAGCTGGCGCAGGAACGGTGACACCCGCTCGCGCGCGCGGCGTCGCAGGGCCGGGGCATCTGCAAACCTGCGATCGAAGTAGCGAAGGTAGTCGACCCCGAGGCGCAGCTCCCGTGCGAACGCCTCCCAGGCCTTGTCGCGGCGTTCGGGGACAGGCCCGTACGAGAAGTCGGGAAACCGTGCAGCCAGGCCGTCGAACAGCGTCGTGTCGCCTGCGCGTCCCTTTTTCTCGACATCGAGGGCGATGTGGATCCGGTGACCGCGATCGAGGAGGCTCTCGAGGAGGCACTCGAACAGCCGACCGTAGTTGATTGCCCGCATGAAGAAGAGGATCCGGAGCGGGCGATCGGAGGTCGACGGGATCGTCACGTGAGAAACCGCCTCGCGAGAGACCGGACACCCCGCCCACGCAAGCGTCGCGTCTGCCGCTGCGCCGCGCGTACGCGTCTGAGCGCCCCGCCTCTCAGACGCTTGCGGAGTTTTCGTGAGCGCTTCCACCTCCTGCGCGTCTTTCTAGCAGCCGTGTCGGCGAGCGTGATCTGCAGGTACGCGGCGGCGAGCTGGAGTCCGCGGACTCTGCCGATGTGCGGACGTCCCGAGCCCTGAATCGCGAGCACCCAGACAAGGACGGCCGTGTGGACGACGAACCACGGCAGATGTGCGTAGAGGGGGCTCCCGTCCGGAAAGCATGAGCGCCGCTGCCGCTCGAGACTGAACGGCGCCGTCAGCCGTCGGTACCACAAGGCCTCGGGAACGCGCAGGAGCGGACCGCGAAGCGCGACCTCGGCGAGGAACAGGCGATCGGCTGCCAGAACGTGGCGGAAGCCTCCGGCGGCCCGTACGGCGTCGATCCGAAACAATCCGTAGATGCCGTGGCCCGCTCGCATGCCGCTGGCAATGACGCGTCGAAGGGCAGCGCTCCCGGTCGCGTCACCACTCTCCCCGCTCGGCCGCGCGAAGCGAAGCACCGACTCATCCTCGAGTATCGCTACGTCCGGAACCGCCAGCTGGGCTTCGGGACGACGCTCGAGCTCGGCGACTAGCGCCTCGGCCCAGCGCGGATGCCAGACGTCGTGATCGCTCGCCCAGGCGAAGTAGCACGCGTCTGGATGAATGGCAACGGCGCGTTCGAACGTGCGTCGCCAGTTTCGGGTGAGGCCCAGACGGGTCTCATTCCGCTCGTAACTGACCCGGGGGTCGAGCGACCGGTAACGCTCCGCGATCTCCGTCGTGCCGTCTGTCGAGCAGTCATCGACGAGGACGACCGAGACGGCGGCGTGCGTCTGCGACAGAAGCGATTCGATCGCCTCGGGAAGCCGGGCCGCAGCGTTGTAGACAGGCAGTCCGAAGACGACAGCCGGAGTGGCTGCAGAGCTCACGGTGCGACGCGGCGAGTACCGATGACGTGCTTGTACTCGAGCGTGGGCTTCCTGGGCTGCTTGCTCGACTCCTTCTCCGACCGTTTGCCGGGGGGCTTGGGCGCCTTCTTCTTCTGATCGAGCATGTTCGTGTAGGCCACTGGCAGCACCGGTACGACACGCGGCCAGTAGTACCGATCGAGGATCTCGGTGACGCTCTCGAGTTCCTCGTTGTAGTAGGACCGCTCGCGATTGAGGCTGTAGAGAAACGGCGAGCCGAGTTCGAATGCCTTCCGAACATAGCCATCGACCTGCTCGGCGGTCATCTCCTGGAACGAGACCATGTTCACTGTGAGGTCGAGGTACGGCGGCGTCAGCCGGTCGACGTGCGTATGCGGCACGATGACGAAATCGTAGTCGAGCCACTCGTCGCCCGAAAGCGAGTGCGCGTCGTCGAGGAACACCATGCGCGCCTCGGGAAAGACCGTCTGAAGATAGGTGGCCGAGAAGAGAAAGAGCTCGGGCAAGTCGACGAGCACGTAGGTCACGTCCGGGAAGAGCGTCTTGAACTGGTACGGGAAACCGCCCCAACCAGGCCCGATCTCGACGACTATGCGCCGCCGAGACGGCTGACGGAACCCGGCCAGGACAGCGCCTCGTTCGAGTGCGATCATCGCCTCGTAGTACTTCAGCGTGTCGATGTTGTAGAGCGCGCCGTCGATCTCGAAGCCGAAGCCGCCGAGGGCCGGCGCCTCCGGCACAAGCAACTCGCTCCCACCGAGCTCCACGAGTGCGGAGAGCTTCTCGGCCAGTCGCTCGCTGTTCTTGCCGCGGCGGTAGTCATAGGCGCGAATTCCGGTGACGGTGTAGGTGTGTTGCCGCAGCTTCTCGACCACGAGCGGCGACGCGTCGAGCATGTAGTCGAGCGTCTCGAGTTCCTCGGTCCAGTACTCGCTCGGTCGTTCGGCGCGTTCCCCTGAGCCGGACGCGCCCACCTCGAGCACCCAATCCCGAGCGCGCTCATAGGCTCCGTAAGCCTGGCTCGAGCGACCGTGAGCGATGCGCGCTTGGAGTTCCTCTCGTGGAGAGCGGTGTGTTCCGACGGTCATCGGGCCGGACTCTAGCGGCAGCATCTTCCGACCCGCCAGCATCACAGAATCGCCCAAACCGCCGCATCGGAGCTCGTCGAGCGGGCGGAGCCTGCGCCTCTATCATGATCCCGCTCGTGACTCTCGACCACGCGAACGCGACGACGACGCCAACCACGGATTCCCCCGAGCAGTTCCGGATCATGGTCGTTCTCGCCTACCCCGGCTACCTTCGCTACTTCGATTCTGTGCTGCAAGAGCTCGTGAGGCGGGGTCACGAGATCGAGCTCTGGTTCAACAACGAGAAGAAACAATCGGAAGGGCTCGAAGCCGTTGCCGAGGATCACGGTATCGAGGTCCGCGGCCTGGCGCCCAAGCGCGAAACCGAGACGCAGCGC
>JACCRW010000160.1 GCA_013813345.1 Actinomycetota bacterium | reverse complement strand
TCCTGATGGACGAGCCGGCCTCCGCGCTCGACCCGATCTCGACGACGCGGATCGAGGATCTGATGCACGAGCTGAAGCGCGAGTACACGATCGTGATCGTCACCCACAACATGCAGCAGGCGGCGCGTGTGGCCGACATGACGGCCTTCTTCAGTGTCGACGTCGCGCCCGACGGCGGCAAGCGCACCGGTATCCTCGTCGAGTACGACCGGACGTCGAAGATCTTCACGACACCCGCCGACAAGCGCACCGAGGACTACGTGACGGGGCGGTTCGGTTGAGCGAGGCGCGACAGGGAGCGAGGATCAGCTTCCAGGAGGAGCTCGACACGCTCGAGCTCGAGCTGCGCCTGGAGGGGGAGCTCGTGCTGCGCTCGCTCCGCGGCGCCGTCGAGGCGGTCTGCACCCAGGACGACGAGCTCGCCGACGAGGTGATCGCCTTCGACGACGACGTCGACGGCCAGTACGCCGTCGTAGCCCAGGGAATCGAGCTGCTGCTCGCGCGCCAGACGCCGGTCGCGAGCGATCTCCGGCTCGTGCTCGCGCTCCTCCACGACAATCTCCACCTCGAGCGGATGGGCGACCTCTGCGTCACGATCGCGAAGCTGACCAAGCTCTCGCACGAGCTGGCTCCCGACGAGTCGATGCTCGACGGCTTCAAGGAGATGGGGGAGCGCGCCGAGCAGATGATCCGCGTCGCGATGCGCTCGCTCGAGGAGCGCGACCGGATCGCGGCCGAGTCGCTGCTCGAGCTCGACGAGCTGATCGACCGCGCCAACCGCCGGGTCGTCAACCGCCTGCTCGAGATCGGGCACGACGTCGAGATGCGTGAGTGGGGGCTGCGGATGATTCTCGTCTCCCGCTGCCTCGAGCGGATCGGCGACCACGCCGTCGACATCGGCGAGCAGACCGCGTACCTCGTCACCGGCGAGTTCCGCGAGTTCACCGACGCGTCTCACTAGGCGCCGCCTGATGCGGGCGCTCCTCGCCGAGGCGATCGGGACGTTCGCGGTCGTCTTCGCCGGCGCCGGCGCGATCATGGTCGATGCCGAGACGCAGGCGCTCGGACAAGTGGGAATCGCGCTCACGTTCGGGCTCGTGATCATGGCGATGATCTACGCGGTGGGACACGTGTCCGGAGCGCACTTCAACCCGGCAGTGACCGTGGCGTTCGCGCTGACCCGCCACTTCCCGTGGTCTCGGGCCGCGGCCTACATCGGGGCACAGCTCGTAGCGGCGATCGCCGCAGCCGCACTACTGCGCGCGTCGCTCGGAGACGTGGCCGGCGTCGGCGGCACCGCTCCCGCCGGTTCGCAGGCGCAGTCGTTTCTCTGGGAGCTCGTCCTCTCGTTCTTCCTGATGTTCGTGATCATGGCCGTCGCGACCGACACGAGGGCGGGCGGCGAGGCGGCCGCGCTTGCGATCGGCGGCACCATCGCCCTCGATGCGCTCGTCGGCGGCCCGATCTCCGGCGCGTCGATGAATTCCGCACGCTCGCTCGGCCCGGCGCTCGTCGCCGGCGACCTGAGCTCGCTCTGGCTCTATCTCACAGCCCCCTCGTGGGAGCTGCACTCGGCGCGTTCGCGTACCAGGCGGATCGCGGCGCAACCTCGAGCGCTTGACACGCATCGACGTCTGTCGATATATTGACGATTGTCGATATGTCTACCGCCGAGCCCATCACCTGTTGCGCTCCGCTCGACCAGCCCGTGCTCTCCGCTGAGGAGGCGGTGGCGACGGCCGAGCTCTTCAAGGCACTCGGCGACCCGGCGCGGGTTCGGATCGTGAACCGCCTCGCCACTGCGGGCGCGCCGGTCTGCATCTGCGACCTGAACGGCCCGCTCGGACTCGCGCAGCCGACGGTCTCCCACCACATGAAGAAGCTGGTCGACGCGGGCCTCGTCGAGCGCGAGCAACGCGGCAAGTGGGCCTTCTTCTCGCTGAAGCGCGACGCGGTCGAGACTCTCGCTGTCGTCGCCGACCTGAAAGGAGCGTGCTGCTGATGACCATCACGACTGCCGACGAGCCCAATGCCGAGGAGCTGAGGGAGGAAGTGCGCCGCCGCTATGCCGACTCGGCCAACGCCGTCGCGAGCGGCGAGGCCAACCCAGGTTGCGGGGGCGGCTCCTGCTGCGGCGACTCCGCCGACTTCGGCGAGGCGCTGTACGAGGCCGAGCAGCGCGGCGAGCTCCCCGACACCGCGGTGCTCGCGAGCCTCGGCTGCGGCAACCCGACCGCCGTTGCCGACCTGCGCGAGGGCGATACCGTCCTCGATCTCGGCTCGGGTGGCGGGATCGACGTGCTCCTCTCCGCGAAGCGCGTCGGGCCGACCGGGCTCGCCTACGGGCTCGATATGACCGACGAGATGCTCGCGCTCGCCCAGCGCAACGCTGCCGAGGCGGGGATCCGGAACGCGATCTTCCTCAAGGGCGTGATCGAGTCCGTGCCGCTGCCCGGGGAGTCTGTCGACGTGGTGATCTCGAATTGCGTGATCAACCTGTCCGTCGACAAGCCCGCGGTGTTGCTAGAGATCGGGCGCGTGCTGCGCCCGGGCGGGCGGATCGGGATCAGTGACGTTGTCGCAGAGGACCGGCTCACCCCCTCCGAGCGGGCCGAGCGGGGCAGCTTCGTCGGCTGTATCGCCGGCGC
>JACCRW010000139.1 GCA_013813345.1 Actinomycetota bacterium | reverse complement strand
ACGCGAAGGCGCGGATGAGGTACGCCTCCTCGATCCCCTCGGCCTCCGGGACGAGGGACGCTCCGCTCGCGACAACCCGGATGCCGTGGTTGGCGAGCAACGCTGCCGACTCGCCGCTCATCAGGCGTACGAACACCCCAGTCGTCCCCGGTCGCAGGCGGTAGGTGCGGAGCTCGAGGATCATACGAGCTCGGCGAGGGCGTTGTGCACCTTCGCCAGCTGGGCTTGGAGCTCGGTCACCCGTACGAGGTCGGTAGCGCCGAGCTTGAGGTCGCGTCGCAGCTTCTGCTCGTGGACGCGAAGCAGAAGCTGCTTCCCCATCAGCTCACCGATCTCGTCGCGATCCGCGCGCGCTCCGAGCTCTGCCCGCAACGCGACGAGCTCTTCGTCTTCGGACGCGCCGGACACGAGCGCGTCGCGGAACCGGCGGTGCAGCGGATCGTCGAAATGGTCGGCGGTCAGCGCCGCGAGCTCGGGGACGAGCGACGGATTCCGCACGACGGCTGCGAGCAGGTCGCGCTCGCGCTGGAGACCGGCTTCGAGGACGCGTGGCGCCGGCGTTTCGGTTCGTGCTCCGGTCGCCGGACGTGCGGCCGGAGACGATGCGAGCCCGCCGAGCGTCTCGCGCGGCAGGTCGAGACGGTCGGCGAGCAGGCGCAGCGCATCCTGCTTCTCGGGTGAGTCTTCGACCCGCGCCAGGATCTCGCGGACACGCACGAACGCCTCCTGACGGTCGGTCGTCCGCTCGAGCTCGATGCGCACGCGGTACACCACGTAACTCTCGGCACCGCCGAGTCGCGCAGCGAAGGTGTCCGGTGCGTCGGCGGGATCCTGCCCCTGCGGCAGGGCGACGACGCGGACATCGAACCCCTGACCGACGGCGAGCTCCATCCCCCGCAGCGTCGCCTCCTGTCCCGCAGCATCGGAGTCGAAGCAGAGGGAGAGCCTCTTCGTGAGCCTCCCGATCTCCCGCAGTTGGTTCTCCGTGAGCGCCGTTCCCATCGACGCGACAACCGGCTCGACACCGGCCTGCCGCAGCGCGATCACGTCGGTGTTGCCCTCCACGACGATCGCGCGATCCTGCTTCGCGATCGCCTGTCGCGCGAGGTGCAGCCCATAGAGGACGTTCCCCTTCTTGAAGAGCTCGCTCTCGGGGGTGTTGACGTACTTCGCCCGCGCCATGGGATCGTCGTCTGAGAGCTTCCGAGCCTGGAACCCGACGATGCGGCCGCGCGCATCGGCGAGGGGGAACATGAGACGGAACGGGAAGTAATCGTTTCCGCGCGCGTTCGCGAGGCCGGCGGCCCGGATCTCCTCTGCACTGAAGCCGTGCTGGCGAGCCTGCGCCACGAGCCCCGTGCCCCGCGCGAGCCCGAGCCGGAACTCGCGCGCGGCCTCCTCCCTGAGCCCTCGCTCGTCGACGACGTACGCCCGCACCGGCTTCCCGACCTCCGACTCCCACAGCATCCGCTCGAAATAGGTCGTCGTCTGCTCGAGCAACGACGTGAGGCGATCCCGTCTGCGACGAGCCGCATCCTCGCGCGGCGAGCTGTCCTCGTACTCGAGCGTGACGCGGAACCGGTCCGCGAGCCACTCGATCGCACCGACGAAGTCGAGGTTCTCCGCCTCCTGGACGAAGCGCACGATGTCTCCGCCCTTCCCACATCCGAAGCAGTAGTAGAGCTTGCCGACCGGGTCGACGGAGAAGCTAGGCGTTCGCTCCTCGTGGAATGGGCACCGCCCGGTGTAGCGGGCGCTCGCGACCCGCCGGAGCGCCGTTCGACCCGAGACGACGTCGACCATATCGGCCGCGGCAAGAACCGCATCCTTGCTCGAGTCCTTGATCCGCGGCACCCGTCCGAGCCTATGCCGATCCCTCGGCGTAGGTGAGCGCGAAGCGGTCTGTCATGCCGGCGACGTAGTCGGTGATCCTCGTCACGAGGTCGCCGTCGTCCGGCGGAAGCAGCGACGGGTCGGCGACGAGCTGATCGAGGATCGCGCGGACAACTCGGCCTGCTCGTTCGTGCTCCGGAGCCGCCTGCGGACCCAGGTAGACGCGCTCGAACATGAACGCCCGCAGCGAGAGCATCGCCGCCCCGACGTCGTCGCCCTGGACGACATCACCGGCGGCCTCGGACGACTCGACGAGGTCGTGCACGAGCGTGTCGATCCGCTCGGAGCCGGTCGCCCCGAGCAAGCCGATCTCCTCGGCCGGCAGGTCGCCCTCCGAGAGGAGGCCGTACCCCAGCGCGTCGTCGATGTCGTGATTCACGTACGCGATCCGGTCGACGATGCGCACGATCTTGCCCTCGTGCGTCCGGGGCTCCTGCGGTCCGGTGTGGGTGAGGATCCCGTCGCACACCTCGTGCGTGAGGTTGAGTCGCCGCGCGATCCGACACGACTGCTCGTTGTGGCGGAAGCCGCCGCCGAACCGCTCGCGCAGCCCCTCGTCGAGCGCCTGCTCCCCTGCGTGGCCGAACGGCGTGTGACCCATGTCGTGACCGAGCCCGATGGCCTCGACCAGATCCTCGTTCAACCGCAGGGCACGGGCGACGACCCGCGAGATCGCCGTCGTCTCGAGCGTGTGCGTGATCCGTGTGCGGTAGTGGTCGCCCCTGGGGTCGATGAAGACCTGGGTCTTGCCCTTGAGGCGCCTGAACGGCTTCGAGTGGACGATCCGGTCGCGATCGCGCTGGAACGGCGTTCGGACGCTGCACGGCTCCTCGTCGCGCTCGCGCCCGCGTGTCGCGTACGAGCGGACGGCGTACGGAGAGAGCGCGACGTCCTCGAGCACCCGCACCCGCTCGGCGAACACGTCCCCGATCCGGCCTGCGAGCTCCATGACCGAAAGGGTAGATGCGCCCACGGCGCTCGCTCGAGCACGAGCAGGATCGTCAGAAGCTTCGCGACTGGCCGCCGTCGATCGCGACGCACGTGCCGACGACCCACGACGCGCGCGGCGAGACGAGGAAGGTGACGACATCCGCGATCTCGTCGACGGTGCCGAGGCGGCCCCACGGAAGCTCGCGCTCGACGAAGTCGGCGATTCCCTCCGGATCCTCGCGCGAGCGCCGCTCCCAGCTCCCGCCGGGGAAGAGGGTCGAGCCGGGTGCGACGCTGAGGACGCGGATCCCGTCCTTGGCGAGACCGTTGGCCATCGCCTTCGCGAGGCTGATCTCCGCGGCCTTCGCCACGTTGTAGCTGGGGCTCCCTCCCCCCTCGCGGCCCCAGATAGAGGCGACGAAGGCGAGCACGCCCCCACTTCTTGCTTGAAAGTGCGGAAGCGCGGCCCGTGAGACCGCAAGCGCCGGGAAGACGTTCCGGCCGAGTACCTCGTCGAGGTCGCCGCGGTCGAGGCCCTCGATCGTGCGTGCGCCCGAGCCGCCGACGTTCGCCACCACGATGTCGAGGCCGCCGAAGGACTCCACGGCGCCCCGCACGACCGCCTCGGCGCCTTCGGCCGTCGTGACGTCGGCGACGATTCCGTGGGCACGCCCCGGACCTACGGCGGCGGCGACGGCTTCGTCCAGTTCGTCCTTGCCTCGGGCACAGAACACGACGTCGGCTCCCTCGCCGACGAGACGGGTGGCGATGCCCCGACCGATGCCGCGGCTCGAGCCCGTGACAACCGCGACCTTGCCGACGAGCTCGAGATCCACGTGGCTAGCCTAATCCGGTGAGCACGACGCAGATCGTTCTCGTCCGTCACGGACAGACGGAGTGGAATCGCATCCGGCGGGTCCAGGGTCACACCGACGTGCCGCTGAACGACCAGGGCCGCCTTCAGGCGCGCACGCTCGCCATGGAGCTCGACGGCGAACAGGTCGACGCCGTCTACTCGAGCGACCTCGGTCGCGCGCGCGAGACCGCCGAGATCCTCGCGGCCACCCGTGGCGGCAACGTCGTCGCGCTTCCTGCGCTCCGCGAAAAGAACTTCGGCACCTGGGAGGGTCTCACCGACACGGAGGTACGCGAGCGCTTCCCGGACGCCGAGGGGACCGGGTGGGGCGACGGCGAGTCGACGAGCGAGATGGCAGAGCGAACTGTCGCGGCCGTCGAGGAGATCGCGGCGGCGCATCCAGGCGGGCTCGTCGTCGTCGTCACGCATGGCGGCCCCATGCGCGCGCTCCTGCGCTACGTCGACGGCGACGCGAGCCCCGTCGACAACTGCGGCGTCGTGCGGTTGGAGGCCCGGAACGGCCGCCTCCGCAAAGTAGACTGACGCGCCGCGGAGGACTACGCGAACAAGTACAAGCTCCACGGTATCTAGCGGGCTTGCGGCCCGTCACGGCCGTCGAGGTCTCACCGGGGCCTCACCGGGACGACGTTCTAGCGCCCGATAACCGCCTGAATCCGCTCGGTTGGCACTCGTCGGCGGGCATCACGTGGCTGTACACGTCGAGGCTCATGGACGGTCTCGCGTGGCCTGCGCGTTCCGCGAGCTCGCGTGCCGGAACGCCGGACTGATGCCAGATCGTGATCCGGCGGTGGCGTAGGTCGTGCGGGTGGTAGTGCGGCACCTATGCGAGCTTGCACGCCCTCGTCATCGCCTGGTACGCGCTCGCCTCGGTGATGCCGGGGAACACTCGCCCCTCGGGCACTCGATCCTCGAGTGGGCACGTCTGCTCGATCGCGTCGATGAGCCGCTCGGGCAGGTACACCCAGCGTGCCCGGTCGCGTTTCGTCGCCGAGCGCGGCAACCGCAGCCGCAGCCCGGCAGCATCGACGTCGCCCCACTTGAGCCAGGTCGCCTCACGAGCCTAACGCGCCCTGCTCCACCGTGACGAACAGGAGCCTCCCCTTGGGCCCCATCGCCTCAAGGATCGCTTCCCTATGCTCGGCAGTCGGCGGCACCGGCTCCTCGCGAACGTGCTTTGGCAGCTTCACCCGCGGGTCACGCGCGGGGTTCGGGTCGATGTCGGCGTGCTCGAGCAGGAGCCGGAACGCGATCAGGTACTGGGTCAGGGTTCCGGGCTTTCGGGTCTCGGCGAGGAGTGCGATCCACTCGGCAACCTCGCTCGCGGTGATCGTCCGGGGGTCGCGGTCACCGAACGTCGCGTTGATCTTCTTGAGCGCGGACGCGTAGTTCTTCCTCGTGTTCTCGTCGATGTCGATGCGGGAGGTGAGGAAGCGTTCGCCCCACTCACTCACGGTGACGATCGTCCTCACGACGCTGGTCGCCGTCATCGCCTCGAGCAGCAAGGCGGGGTTGCGTCGTGCGGCGAGCTCCCCCGCGATCAGGTCGCGCCGGATCTTTGCCTCGCGGAGGGTGGGAAACGCGCCGCCGTACTGGAGCGGGTAGGCGCGGCCGCCGAGCCTGTACCGCACATGCCAGCGTGGGCCGGTCTTCGTCTCGCGGCGACGGATCGAGGCGCTAGCCATCGAGGTGCCGCCGACTAGGCTTGTGTCGCATCAGGATTCGCCTCCTGTTGCCGTGGGCGGGGCCGTGTATGCGGTGCCCGCCCGATTGCCTGTCCCGGAACACCCTACGCCGGAACCTGATCTTCCACGAACATGCGCGAGTCGAGATACCGACGCACGTCATCGCGGCGGGCATAGGTCTTTCGGAGATCCTCGATCAGCACGACCGGCAACGCCTGCATGATCCTCTCGGCGGCGGCCCTGGTCACGCCGAGCTCGGCCCGAAGCGCCTTGCAGTCGAAGGCGCTCGACAACCAACCCGCACCCGTCGAGCTCGTGGGGTGGCTGTGAAAGAGCGGGTTAGCCGCTAGATGCGCTCAACGACTTCGCCGATCTCGGAGCTGTTGATCGTCAGGCCGGGTGGCGGGTTCGCTCTGAGCTGCTCGACCGCGGCCCGCGCATTCTCTTCGGTTTCGAACGTGAGCATGGAAGTTCCGCTGTTCTCGCTAAGCCTGACCCACTGCGCGCCGACAAAGCCCGGGGCTTGCTTGACGCGCGGGATCCCCTGCTCCCTCAAGTACGTCGTTGCCTGCTCGAAATCGTGAAGCGTGCTCCTCACAACGACCGCATGCATCGGTGCCTCCCTTGTCGTGTACGACGTCCGGCCGACCCTATCCCATGTAGCAACCGACACCAAGGAGCGGGATCGTGGCTCTAACGACCCGCTGCCTCGACTGCGGCACCCGCACCCGCGGCTCACGCTGCAACACCTGCACCCGGCGCCACGACGACTGGCAGGCGAGACGCAAGATCCGCGACGGCTGGACCTGGGGCGAGATCCGCAACCGCGTCCACGTCCGCGACGGTGCCTGCGTCCGCTGCGGCTCCCACCGCCGCCTCCAAGTCCACCATCGTGTCCCACTCCGCGACGGGGGCGGCAACGACCTCAGCAACCTCGAGTTGCTATGCGACGAGTGCCACACGCGGATCCGCGCCGCCACAGCCGACAAGATCAGTAAAACTCACGGCGTGCAGCTCAGGAGATCGGCATGAGGCATCCAACGGTGCCGGACCCTCCGCGACGCGACACGACGTCGTGGTGGCAGCGTCGTGGTTGGGCATTTAATGACGGCGATCATCGCCGGCGGCGTTCTCGTTGGCTTGATTGTGCTCGGTGTAGTGCTCGGGGAGGACGAAGCACAGAGAGACGATCCTGCGCGGGAGGCGGCAGCCCCTAACACGACGGAAGCCGAGCCAGAACCGGAACCCGAGCCCGAGGAGACGGGCGGCATGAGCGAAGGCGAGTGGGGTACCTTCGCGCGCGCCCCACCAGGATGTCATCGACGAGACGCAGCAGTTCAGCGATGAGCTGCAGGCGTGCGTCCAGATCGGCTCAAGCGGTGACTTAACGGGGTTCCGCACCTGCATGCAGGACGCCTACTCCGGAGTGGAGGAGGACGCGGACCTCGCCATCTTCGTCGCGGAAGACACTCGCGACGACGTTGCCGCGCAATGTGAACAGGCGCTCACGTCGTACATCTCAAGCTCGCGCGAGTATCGGTCAGTACTCGCCGACGTTCATGACGTTTCGAACCGCCTCGATTTCGACGCGTTTGAAACAACGTTCGCGCGCCTGACACCGGCTGCGTCGGCGTGGGGCAGCGACGGTTCGATCGTTGTGACGCAGTGCGAGCCTAAGTAAGACGGCTCCGCGACGGCCGTTCTTGCAAGAGCACGGAGGCGCACCCCCGTGTAGCGGAGTGCGCAAACACGCCGACCAGTCTCCCCAAGCGAGCTGGAGGGACGGGGTCCAGCGAGCTTTGCCGTTCTGCTCGGCCGCTTGCACTCTAATTGGCAGCAACCCTGGGAAACCATCGTGAGTCCTGGCGAACCGACGGGATGTAGGCGGACTTCATCGAAGGAGTCGACGTGATCCAAAGCCGCCAGGTAGGATCTTGGTCGCCCGCCGGCTGATGCAGCCAGACGAGGCCGCGAATGCAGCGGCGCGCGGGGTGCTGCGGTAGAGGGACGTTTGCCATTCCCGTTGAGGGCGGAATCGGAGATGGAAGGAAGTGGAGCCTTGGTAGACGATGAGAGTCGCCCCGAGCACACTCGCGCGGATGACGACGCGCAGAAGCGCAGAGCCGACGCCCGAGACGCTGAGGCCGACGTGCGCGAAGCGATTGCGGACGTACGGAAAGCGAACGCCGACATGCGCGAGCTCGTCGGGGATGCGCGTGGCGCCGACGCCGATTCGCGAGAAGTAACCGCCGACGCGCGTGAAGCGGACGCCGACGCGCGTGAAGTCAGCGCCGACGAGCGTGGCGCCGAAGCCGATTCGCGTGAACTGACCGCGGACGCTCGTGACGCGGATGCCGACGCGCGTGAAGTCAGCGCCGACGCGCGTGGCGTTAATGCCGATACGCGTGAACTGACCGCCGACGCTCGTGACGCGGACGCCGACGCGCGTGACGTCAGCGCCGACGCGCGTGGCGTTAATGCCGATTCGCGAGAGCTGACCGCGGACGCTCGTGACGCGGACGCCGACGCGCGTGACGTCACCGCCGACGCGCGTGAAGCGGCTGCCGAAGTGCGGGAGTCAGCCGCCGACGCACGAGACGCCGCCGGTGCGCGCAAACCACTCCTTGACGTGCGGAGCCCGGACGCCGCCCGTAAAGCTGACGACGGCCAGCAGAACGTATAGATCACGACACGGTCGCCCCTTCGTGGCCCGAACATGGCCCAAACGACCAGAACCGAGTGGCCTGAACCCGTGGCCGGATCGGCGGAAACCTAGTAACGAAGCCACTTCCCGCCACCCGGCACCTTCACCCGCCACCCCCGTCCAACCCCCCAGCCGTTCGAGGAGTGGCTGAGCGGACGCACCTCGCGTGGCGACTACGACCCGACTCTCTGGGTGCTCGCCGAGGCGGACGGAGAGATAGCGGGCGCAGCACTCGCCTTCGGCTCGCGCGATCTTGGCTGGGTGCTCGACCTCGGCGTCCGCCGGCCGTGGCGAGGTCGCGGGCTCGGCCACGCGCTGCTCCTCGGAGCCTTCGGCGGGCTCTACCGGCGTGGCTTCACGCGAGTCGGGCTGGAGGTCGACGCCGCGAACGAAACCGGCGCGACGCGGCTCTACGAGCGCGCCGGTATGCGCTTGACGCGGCAGTACGACTGGTACGAGCGCGCGGTGTAGGAGGGCTAGGAGGGCTAGTCGAGCGCGTCCTGCTCACGGAAGAAGCGGGTGATATAGAGCGCGAACGCCGCGAAGAAGACGGCCGCCTGCTCGAGCGCCATGGTCACGCCCGCGATCTGCTGGTCGGTGAGCGGGGAGAGACCCCAGAGCCGCTCGGGCGCATCGACGTAGAAGTCGTAGACCGCGTCTGGAATCAGCGCCAGCAAGAGGCCGATCGGGCTCGCGAGCGCGAACGCCGCGAACAGGTAGCCGGCCTTGAGGCCCGGCGAATGGGCGCCGTGGACAACCGGCCACCAGAGCAGAACGCCGGTCGCGAAGTAGAGCGCATGCTCGAGGTGAAGCAGCGTATGCGGGTTCCGAAGGGCCGCATCGTAGATCCACGGGAGGTGCCAGACGGCGTAGTTGCCGAGCCAGAGCAGGAGCGCCGGAACTGGCGGCACCCGTGGCGCGAGGGCGGCCAGAGTGGGCGCGATGCCGAGCACGGCGAGAGCCGGCGCCCACTCGGCGAGGACGACGTTCTGGATCAGGTGAATCGTGAGGAGGTAGTTGAGCCCGATCGTCTCGACCGGAGTGACGGTCACCGCCAGGAGCAGGAGCATCGCCGCGCCGAAGCAGGCGATCCGCCAGCCCGGCGCCGAAAAACGGCGAACGGCCCAGACGTATCCGATCGAAAGAGCCGGAATCGCGAGCAACGCCTCGGCGTTCCACTCCCACGCGTAGGGATCCGGCGCCACGACGCGCTAACCTAGCTTCGAACCCGCGCCCGTGGTGTAGTGGTAACACAAAAGCCTTCCAAGCTTTGGTCACCGGTTCGAACCCGGTCGGGCGCTCTACCACCGAGGTCGCAGTACGCTGGCGCCGTGTGCAGGCTCGTGCTCACTGCTTCGCTGCTTGCGCTGCTGCCTCCCGCCGGCGCGGCCGCGCAGGGCAATCCGTTTCCGCTCGGAGTCGCCGCCGGCGAGGTGACGTCCAGCTCGGCGATCGTCTGGACTCGGGCGGCGAGGCCCGGCGCGATCCGGCTCGACGTGCGCAGCGCGAAGAACGCAATGCCGATCGCTCGACTGACCCTGCGGGCGACGAAGGCACGCGATCTGACCGTGCAGCGGCACATTCTCGGCCTGCGGGCCGGGACGCACTACTTCTACGCGTTCTCGGTTCCGTTTCGCGAGAGCCGGCTCGTCAGCGCGGGAGAGTTCCGGACAGCGCCGGCCGCGAGCGCGCCGGCAACCGTCCGCTTCGCGTTCTCCGGCGACGCCGACGGCGCGCTCGATCCGAAGACGGGCAAGCCGGCCTACAACCTCTTCCAGGTCTACGGCCGGATGGCGGCCGAGCCAAACGACTTCAACATCAACCTCGGCGACACGATCTACTCCGACAGCGAGATCGGTGGCCTCCCGCCCGCGCTGACGGTTCCGGCCAAGTGGGCGAAGTACCGGCGCAACCTCGCTTTCGGCCACCTCCGCAACCTGCGCCGCTCGGCCGGGCTCTACAGCCACTGGGACGACCACGAGTTCATCAACGACTTTTCGCTCGCCGAGCACGGCCGCGCGATCTACTTGGCGGGCGTGAGGGCATTTCGGGACTACGCGCCGGTCGCGTACACGTCACGGGACGGGCTCTACCGATCTGTCCGCTGGGGTAGGCATCTCGAGCTCTTCTTCCTCGACGAGCGCTCGTTCCGCAGCGCGAAAGCGAGCGCGGGCGACCTCTGCCTGAGCAGCGGGGCGATCGATCTCGCTCCGACTGCGCCGCAGGCCATCCGCAACGTCTTCGCCCTGCTCGTGCCGGCCCTCGCCCAGCCTGCACCTGCGGGCTGCCGCGCGCGGATCGAGGATCCGGCGCGCACGATGCTCGGCGCCCGGCAGTACAACCGCTTCACCGCCGCGATCAAGGCGTCCACGGCAACCTGGAAGGTCGTCGTCAACGAGGTTCCGATCCAGCAGTTCTACGCCCTGCCCTACGACCGCTGGGAGGGCTACGCGGCCGAGCGCGACCGGCTCCTGCGCTTC
>JACCRW010000121.1 GCA_013813345.1 Actinomycetota bacterium | reverse complement strand
GACTTGGCGCAGGCGCTCTACGCGCTCGACCGGCTCGACGAGGCCGACGCCTGGGCCAGCCGCGCCGCGGAGCTCGGGGCAAGCGTCGATGGCCCGCAGATGGTGTGGCAGCAGGTGAGGGCGAAAGTGCTCGCACGTCGCGGCGAGGACGGGCAGGCAGAGCAACTCGCGCGCGAGGCGGTCGCACTCGGCGAAGCGACGGACGATCTCAACGGACAGGGCGACACGTACGCCGACCTTGCCGAGGTGCTCCTGCTCGCCGGAAAGCCCGACGAGGCAGCCGCTGCGCTGGAGCAGGCACTCGAGCGGTACGAGCGCAAGGGCAACGTCGTCTCGGCGCGGCGCGTGCGGGCGCGACTCACCGAGCTTCAAGCCGCCGCGCCGCGCTGAGCAGCTTGTGTTGGAACAACACAAGCTCAGTCGTCGAGGCTGACAAGGTCGCGCTCGACGAGCGCCAGCTCCCACTCTCGCGAGGCCAGATATCGCTCCGCGTCGGCGAGCAGCCGCTCCGCCTCACCGTGCTCCCGCGTCACCACCGCGAGCGTGATCCGCGCACGCTGCCAGACGTCGTGATGGTCTACCTCGGCGACCGAGGCGCCGAATCGGTTCTGGAGCTGAGCCTTCGCCGAGCGCAGGTACATCCGCTTCTCCTTCAACGAGTGCGCCTCGGAAAAGTGGAGCTCCGCCGAGAGAATGCCGACCCAGCCGGTGGGCACGCCGAGAGCGGCTAGGAGGGCGAGGAGGCGGGCGTGGCGGCGGGCTCGTCGAGCGAGGTCCGCTCGACCTGGCGGACCTCGTAGGCCTCGAGGATGTCGCCTTCCTTGACGTCGTTGAAGCCGTCGAGCAGGATTCCGCACTCGAAGCCCTCGGCGACCTCGCGCGCGTCTTCCTTGAACCGCTTGAGCTGCGAGATCGTGGTGTCGTAGATCACGGTGCCGTCGCGGACGACGCGCGCCTGGCCGTTCCGGCGGATCACGCCCGAGGTGACCATGCAGCCCGCAATCGTGCCCAGGCGCGAGACCTTGAAGAGAGCGCGCACCTCGGCCTCGCCGATCGTCTCCTCGGTCTGGACGGCGTGGAGCATCCCGACGAGCGCCTGCTCGATGTCTTCGGTGAGCTGGTAGATGACGCGGTAGGTGCGGATGTCGACGCCCTCGCGCTCGGCGAGCTGGCGCGCCTCGACGTTCGGGCGGACGTTGAAGCCGACGACGAGCGCCTGCGAGGCGGCGGCGAGCATGATGTCGCCCTCGGTGATCCCGCCGACGCCCTGGTGAACGACGTTGACGCGCACCTCGGGATGCTGGATCTTCGCGAGCTCGGAGACGGCCGCCTCGACGGAGCCGCCGACGTCGCCCTTCAGGATCAGGTTCAAGTCCTGGACGGCGCCTTCCTGGAGCTGCGAGAAGAGCGACTCGAGCGAGACGCCGGACTTCGAGCGCTGTGCATGCTGCTCGGTGCGCAGGCGCTGACCGCGACGCTGCGCGACGGAGCGCGCCTCGCGCTCGGTCTCGACGACGCGCGCGAGCTCGCCGGCAGGCGGCGGCGTGTCGAAGCCGAGGATCTCGACCGGGGTTCCCGGCCGTGCCTCGGCGACCTTCTCGCCGCGGTAGTCGTAGAGGGCGCGCACCTTGCCGTGCGCATCGCCGGCCACGATCGCGTCGCCGACGCGCAGGGTGCCGCGCTGGACGAGCATCGTCGCGACGGGCCCGCGGCCGACGTCGAGGCGCGATTCGACGATCGGGCCGGACGCCTCCGCCTTCGAGTTCGCGGTCAGCTCGAGCTCGGCGTCCGCGACGAGCAGGATCCGCTCGAGCAGATCGTCGAGATTCAGCTTCTGCTTCGCAGAGACGTAGGAGAACTGCGTCGTCCCGCCCCAGTCCTCGGGCTGGAGGCCCTCGGAGGCGAGATCCGACTTGACCCGGTCGGGGTTGGCGTCGGGCAGGTCGATCTTGTTGACGGCGACCACGATCGGCACATCGGCCGCGCGCGCATGGGAGATCGACTCCTTCGTCTGCGGCATCACGGAGTCGTCGGCGGCGACGACGAGAACGGCGATATCGGTGACCTTCGCGCCGCGGGCACGCATCGCCGTGAAGGCCTCGTGCCCCGGCGTATCGA
>JACCRW010000046.1 GCA_013813345.1 Actinomycetota bacterium | reverse complement strand
GTTACGATCCGCGGATGGCGGAGGGCCGACTCGTCTACTCGACCGACAGCGGCGACCTTCGCCGCGAGCAGGTCGCACCGAACCCGGAGCCAAAGCTCGCGGACGACGGGATCGTCCGGATCTTCCGCGAGAAGGGCGGCCGCGGCGGCAAGACGGTAACGGTTGTCCGCGGTCTTCCGGACGGCGACCTCGCGCTCATCGCGAGCGAGTTGAAGCGACGCTGCGGCTCGGGCGGTGCGGTGAAGGCGGGAGCCGTCGAGATCCAGGGCGACCACCGCGACAAAGCCGCTGAGCTCCTCGCGCAGAAGGGCTACCGGGTCAAGCTTGCGGGCGGCGGCTAAGCGCAGAGCGCACTTTCGCGAGGTCGGCGGAGTTTCCGCCCGGCGGGATCAGATTCGCCAGGGGCGGGTCAGGCGCGCTGCTTGCGAGCGCGGATCGAGAACAGGAACGGCACGTCGTCCCGGTCCGGGAGCCGCCACCAAGCGTCTTCCCCGCGCACCATTCCCGGGAGCCGCTGCGATGCCGCGAATGGGAACTCGTGCAGAAACTCGATCCGAAGACCCGCAGCCGCGAGCGCGCTGACCACATCACCGAGCGAGTGCTGCCACTGGTATGACGCCGCGTTGGTAAGGACGGCGCGTTGGTAAGGACGGTCTCGGGATCGGCGTACATACGGCCTCCGGGCACCTCGACCGGCCCGACATCGAAGTATGGCTCCACGACGACGAGCTTCCCATCCTGCTCATCGAGCATTACGCCGACCGGGTGCCCGTCGACGAGATAGAAGAATCCGCCGTCTGTGAGAAAGCGCGCGACAAGCTGAGCCCAGCGGTCGAGATCGGGGAGCCAGCAAAGGACGCCGTAGGAGGCGAAGACGATGTCGAACCGTCCACGGAGGTGCTCCGTCAGCTCATAGACGTCCGAGCAGACAAAGCTCGCCTCGAACGCGAGCTCGGCTGTGAGTTCACGTGCCAGCGTGATCGCGTGAGGTGAGAATCAACGCCCGTAACGACAGCCCCGAGCCGTGCCCACGAGAGTGTGTCGAGACCGAAATGGCATTGCAGGTGTAGGAGACGCTGCCCGTGAACGTCGCCGACCTCCGTCAACTCGAGAGGTCTCAGCGTCTGTCGCCCAGCTCTGAACCCTGTGACGTCATAGAAGTCCGAGGTAGCGTGAATGCCAGTTCGCTCGTCCCACTGTGCTCGATTGGCGTCGAGCTCTCGCCTCATCGTCAGGCGCCGTGGCAGCGCTTGAACTTCTTGCCGCTCCCGCACCAGCACGGGTCGTTGCGACCGACCTGCTTCGTCTCGTCGTTCACGACCGTGCCCTGGGTCTGGGCGCCGTTCGAGCGCGGTGCGGGCGCCAGCGCCGTCGCGACACCCGCTCCCGCGCCGGCGGCCGCGATCACGTCGGCCCCCGCGGCGGTCTCGTGCTGATAGGCGAGCGCGCCCTGCGGCTGCTCCTGAGGCTGGAGGTCGGGCGGCTGCTGCACCTCGATCTGCGCGTGGAAGAGCGTTACGACGACCTCCTCGCGGATCACGACGCTGAGCTCCTCGAACATCTTGTGACCCTCGCCGCGGTACTCGACGAGGGGATCCTTCTGGGCCATCGCGCGGAGGTGGATCCCGTCGCGCAGGTAGTCCATCGAGTCGAGATGCTCGCGCCAGCGCGAGTCGACGACCTGGAGGATCACGTAGCGCTCGACCTCGCGCATCAGCTCGATCCCGAGCTCCTCCTCCTTCTCGGCGTACGTCTCCAGCGCGTCCTCGACGAACTCCTCGATCAGCGCCTCCCGATCGAGCTCGACCTCCTCCTGCAGCTCCTCGACTGTGATGTCGGAGCCGTAGAGGCCCTGCATCTGGACGACGAGGCCGGGGAGATCCCATTCCTCCGCGAAGTCGGTCTCCGTGTGGTTGGCCACGTTCCCCGCGACGACCTCGTGGATCCACGCCTTCACGTCGTCGGATAGATCCTCGCCGTCGAGCACGCGGCGGCGCTGCTCGTAGATGACGCTGCGCTGCGTGTTCATCACGTCGTCGTACTTGAGGACGTTCTTGCGGGAGACGAAGTTCTGCTCCTCGACCTTCTTCTGGGCGCCCTCGATCTGGCGGGAGAGGATTCCCGCCTCCATCGGCTGGTCGTCCGGCAGCTTGAAGCGCTCCATGATCCCGTGGATCCGGTCGCCGGCGAAGAGGCGCACAAGATCGTCCTGCGCCGAGAGATAGAAACGCGTCTCGCCCGGATCGCCCTGCCGGCCTGAACGGCCACGGAGCTGGTTGTCGATCCGACGCGACTCGTGCCGCTCGGTCGCGAGCACGTAGAGCCCGCCCAGGTCGACGACTCCCTCGCCGAGCTTGATGTCGACGCCGCGGCCGGCCATGTTGGTCGCGATCGTGACGAGGCCGGGTTGGCCCGCGTCCTTGATGATCTCCGACTCGCGCTCGTGCTCCTTCGCGTTCAGGACGTTGTGTGGGATTCCGCGGCGCGTCATCAACTCGGACAGGTACTCGGAGGCCTCGACGGCAATCGTGCCGACGAGCACGGGCTGACCCTTCTCGTGCCGTTCCGCGATGTCGTCGATCACGGCGGCAAACTTCGCCTCCTTGGTCTTGAAGATGAAGTCGTTCTCGTCTAGGCGCGTGACCGGCACGTTCGTGGGGATCTCGACGACGTGGAGGTCGTAGATCTCGACGAACTCCTTCTCCTCGGTCTTCGCGGTGCCCGTCATCCCGGCCAGCTTCTCGTAGAGGCGGAAGTAGTTCTGGAGCGTGATCGTCGCGAGCGTGACGTTCTCCTCCTGGATCCGGACGCCCTCCTTCGCCTCGATCGCCTGGTGCAGGCCCTCGCTCCAGCGGCGGCCCTCCATGATCCGGCCGGTGTACTCGTCGACGATCTTGACCTCGCCATCCTGGATCACGTAATCGACGTCGCGCTGGTAGAGCGACTGCGCCTTCAGCGCCTGCGTCAAGTGGTTGACGAGCTGGACGTTGCGCGGGTCGTAGAGGTTCTCGATCCCAAGCGTGCGCTCGACGGCGTCGATCGCGGTCTGGGCCGGGGAGATCGTCTTGTGCTTCTCGTCGTAGAGGAAGTCGGCGCCCGAGAGCTCCGTTTCGTCCTCGCCCTTCTCGGTCTTGCGGGTCGCGGGTGCCCCGCTGAGGCCCTTGGCGATGCGGGCGAAGTCGTAGTAAGTCGTCGCGGCGGTCTCGGGCTCGCCGGAGATGATCAGCGGCGTCCGAGCCTCGTCGATCAGGATCGAGTCGACCTCGTCGACGATCGCAAACGCGTGGCTGCGCTGGACGAGACCGTCCTTCGAGACGGCCATGTTGTCGCGGAGATAGTCGAAGCCGAATTCGGAGTTCGTGCCGTAGGTGATGTCGGCCCCGTAGGCCCCCTGCCGCTGAGCGAACGGCATCATGTTCTGGATGAAGCCGACGGTCATCCCAAGCCGCTCGAAGACGGGCTGATTCCACTCGGCGTCGCGCTTGGCGAGGTAGTCGTTGACGGTGACAAGATGGACGCCGGTGCCGGGGAGCGCATTCAGGTAGAGCGCGGTGCAGGCGACGAACGTCTT
>JACCRW010000327.1 GCA_013813345.1 Actinomycetota bacterium | reverse complement strand
AGGCGATGTTGGCCCGATCGTTGTCGCACTGGGTGTAGTCGAAGCGCGCGATCGGCATCCCGTTCCGATCGGCCTCGTCTGCCAGCGTGACCCGGTTCTCCGGGAGCGGCAGCAGCTCTGAGAGGGCACCGAGCACGCTCCAGTGGTCGTAGTCGCGCATGTACTCGCGCAGAGCCGCGCCCCAGTGGCCGTCGGCTCGAACGTGCTCGGCCCAGCCGATCGGCAGCGGCCCTACGGTCTGGATCGAGAAGCCGCGCGCGAACCCACGCGACTCGTCCGTCTCGTAGAACTGCTCGGAGGAGACCTCCGGAGGCGGCCCCTTGAACATCGAGAGCCGCTCGGGAAAGCGTCCGGCCACCTGGGGCGCGCCTTGCACCATCACGTAGCGACCGACCTGGTCGTCGTTGTTCGCGAGCCCGTTCGGATAACGGGCGCTCGTCGAGTTGAGCAGCAGCCGCGGCGTCTCGATCGCGTAGCCCGCGACCGCGACGAGGGCGGCGCGCTGATGGCGCTCGCGCCCGTCTCGAACGTAGGTGACGCCCCTGCAGCGGCCGCTCTCGTCGATCTCGATCCGGGTCGCCATGCAGCCCGCGCGAATCTCGACCCCGTGCTCGATCGCATCCGGGACGTGGGTGACGAGCGGGCTCGCCTTCGCGTTCGCCTTGCACCCCTGGAGGCAGAAGCCCCGGTAGATGCAGTGCGGGCGGTTCCCGAAGACGCCGTTCGTGATCGCGACCGGCCCGACGCGCATCTCGATCCCGCAGGCGACCGCGCCGCTCCACGCGCGCTCGGCCGCGCCGGAGATCGGGTGCGGCCCGTGCGGGTACCCGTGCGGATCTCCCCACGGCCAGAACTGCCCCGCGACCGGGAGCTCCCGTTCGACGCGCTCGAACGAGGGCTTCAGGTCCCAGTAGGAGATCGGCCAATCGGCGCCGACGCCGTCACGGGTCTTCACCTCGAAATCAGAGGGGTGGAAGCGTGGCGCGTAACCGGCAAAGTGGATCATCGAGCCGCCGACGCCGTGGCCGCAGTTGTTCTTGCCGAGCTCGACCGGGTCCTCGCCGCCGACGATCCGCTGCTCGTTCCAGTAGAGCGCATGTGAGCCTTCCTCGTCGCTCACCCAGTCCTCGTCGGGATCCCAGAACGGGCCTTTCTCGAGCACGACGACGCGCCAGCCCACGCGACCCAGTCGCTGGGCCAGCACGCTTCCGCCTGCGCCGCAGCCCACGATCAGGAGATCAACCTCGTCCTCGTCCTGGTACCGCCGCATCCGGTCGCGGTTCGGGACGCCGCGGCGCTCGGAGTCGAGCAGAAAAGCCGAGTCGTTGTCCGAGGGCATGAGCGAGCCCTTGAGGAAGAGCTTCGCGCCGCTCACTCGAGGCCACGCTCCTTGACGTCGGCCACCGGATCGACCACGAACGCCTCTTCCGGCATCCACGGCTCGCGCTGGTCGATCCCGAGCCGCATATACCCGCGCGGATAGGCAGGTCCGGGAAAGCCGATCTCGTTCCAGGCCCACGGATGGGAGTAGAAGCCGGCGAGGATGGAGCGCATCGCGACCTCGTTTGCGCGGGGAATCGCCGTCCAGGCGGCTCCCTCCAGCTCACCTTCGGCCAGCGCGCCGACGATCTCGAGCCGCAGCTCCTCGGAGATGCGGCCGAACGCGTCGCCGCCCCTGGTCTGGGCTTCCTCGTCGAGCGCGCGAGCCAGGAGTCGCCAGGTGTCGGGGTCGTTCGGCATGTCCGCGTACCGGAAGCCGTCCAGGCGGCCCGTATACAGCTTCTCGTCGATGAAGGCGAGCACGGGAATCCGCGGCTCCCGCGTCTGGTGCATCACCGTGTCGCAGAATGCGGACAGCGTCTCCGTCTCGGCGGCGTCGAAGAACCGGAGCGGCGGCGGGCTCGCGACCCGCTTCACGATCAGCGTGCGCGTCTGCTCGTCCCAGTGGTCGGAGAACGAGAGCACGTCGAAGTCCGGATAGCGGCCGTGCATCTGAGGCGTCGTTCCGCGCCGCTGCCGAGGAAGCTCGTCGGGATCAGCCTGGTTCCGCCCCGCCTGCTTGGGCAGGTGCCCGGCGTTCCGGAAGCCTTCACTCACAGGCGCTCCCGCTCCACGACTGCCGCCAGCAACCCGATCGATCCGACCATCACGAGCGAGCCGGGCGCGAGCAGCGGCGGCCCCATGACGATGTTGTAGAGGGGCTCCTTGAAGCCGCCCGGCTTGCGCCGAACCCCGCGGATGTGCGTGACGACGCCGATCAGGCCGTCGAGCGCGTACAGCATCGAGACGGCGGGCAGCCAGCGCTTCGCAGCCCGCTCGGAGTAGATGCCCGCGAGGCCGGCGAGCGCGAGCGGCGGCGTCAGCACGATCGGCGTCCACATCCACTTGTCGCCGAACGAGCCCCGGTAGTGCTCGAAGTAGATCTCGATCCCGAGCGGAACCGCGGCCGCCGCGGTCGCGGCGGAGAGCGTCCGCTGCATCCGCCCGCGCCTGACGTTCCTCCACAAGCCGTTCCGACGACTGCGCATCGGTCTCTCCTCTCTTTAGGCGGCGTAGAGGGCCGCGTCGGCGCGCTTCAGCTCGAGCCCGTTGCCCGGACGGCCGAGATCCGGCGTGAGCGCCCCTGCTACCGGCTCGGCGACGCCGTCGAAGAGCATCCGCTCGATCCGGGCGTGGTCGTGGAAGTACTCGAGGTCTCGCAACGGCCCGATGGCGCAGCACGGGTGCAGATGCAGCGCCGGCGAGGTGTGCGCGGAGAGCGGGATCCCGTACGCCTCGCAGAGCGCGCCTGCGCCCAGGAAGCCGGTGATCCCGGCGCAGCGGGTGGCGTCGGCCTGAAGGACGTCGACCGCGCCTGCCTCGAGCATCCGTCGGAAGTACGGTAGGTCGTAGCCGTACTCGCCCGCCGCGATCTCCATTCCGCCCGGCGCGCGGTCGCGCAGAAGCCGGAGCCCGGCGAGGTCGTCGGACGAGACGGGTTCCTCGAACCAGACGACGTCGAGCTCCGCGAATCGCTCCGCGAGCGCGAGCGCCTGTTTGCGGTCGAGCGCACCGTTCGCGTCGACCATCAGCGCCGCAGTACCGATGGCCGACCGGGCGGCCGCGACACGGCCCGCGTCCAGTCCGGGCTCGCGACCGATCTTCATCTTCATGCGACGGAAACCGTCGTCGGCCCACCCGCCGAGCTGGCGCTCGAGCTGCTCGTCCGAGTACGACGTGAAGCCGCCGCTGCCGTACAGCTCGACGCTCTCGCGGACGGCTCCGAGCAGCGTCACGAGCGGGACGCCGAGCAGGCGCGCCTTCAGGTCCCAGAGCGCGGAATCGACCGCGGAGATCGCCGTCGAGGCGATCCCGGGGCGGCCGATGTTCCGGACCGCAGCGACCATCGTCTCCCAGGCGCGTGGCACGGCCGTCGCATCGAGGCCGGCCACGAGCGGGGCGAGCACCTCGTCGACGAGCGCCGCCGCCGAGACATGCGCATACGTGTAGCCGACGCCGGTCTCGCCTCCGCCGCGCGCCTCGACGATCACAATTGTCGTCGAGTCCCACTCGATCGTCCCGTCCGACTCGGGCGCGTCGGTCGGGATCGTGCAAGCCGCGACGTCGAGCCGCTCGACGAGGAGCTCCCGCCGGACGCGTGTGGCGAGGAGCCCGGTCATCGGTGCGGAAGGATCTCCGCGAGCTTCTCCTTGAAGCTCTGCCGGACGATTCCCCGCGACCCCGAGTCGCCCTTGCGGAGAGCAGACGTCAGCGCCCGCGCCTGCTCGAAGGTGATGTGCGGCGGCAGCGGCGGCACCTCCGGATCGGTGATCGCCTCGAGCACGACCGGTCGGTCGGCCGTGAGCGCCTCGTCCCAGGCGGTCCCGAGCTGCTCCGGATCGTCGACGCGGATCCCCTTCAGCCCAATCAGCTCGGCGTAGCGGGCGTAGGGGAAGCTCGGCACCGTCTGGGCCGCGTCGAACTTCGGGTCGCCTTCCATCGCCCGCTGCTCCCAGGTCACCTGGTTCAGGTCGCCGTTGTGGAGCACGAGCACGATCAGGCGCGGGTCGCTCCAGCGCTCCCAGTACTTTGCGACCGTGATCAGCTCGGCCAGCCCGTTCATCTGCATCGCGCCGTCGCCGACGAGGGCGATCGCAACGCGGTCCGGGTGGGTGAACTTGGCCGCGATCGCGTAGGGCACGCCCGGCCCCATCGTCGCGAGCGTCCCCGAGAGGGACGCCTTCATCCCGCGGCGCAGCTTCAGGTCGCGGGCGTACCAGTTGGCCGACGAGCCGGAGTCGGAGGAGATGATGCAGTTGTCTGGAAGCCGCGAGGAGAGCTCCCAGAAGACCCGTTGCGGATTGATTGGATCGGCGTCGTTCATGGCCCGCGCCTCGAGCACCTCCCACCAGTCAGCCACGTTCTGCTCGATCTCCTCGCGCCAGGAGCGATCCTCCTTGCGCTCGAGCAGCGGGATCAGCGCGCGCAGGGTCTCGGCGCTGTCCCCGACGAGGTTGACCTCGGTCGGATAGCGGATCCCGAGCATCCGCCCGTCGATGTCGATCTGGACGCCGCGCGCCTGACCCTCCTCGGGGAGGAACTCCGAATAGGGGAAGCTCGTCCCGACCATCAGCAGCGTGTCGCAATCCGTCATCAGGTCCCAGCTCGCCTTCGTTCCCAGGAGGCCGAT
>JACCRW010000041.1 GCA_013813345.1 Actinomycetota bacterium | reverse complement strand
AACCTGCCCGGATCGCGATGCTCACTAGATCCGATGGAAGTCGCGGATGCGGTCGTCACCTTGACCTCCGGCGTGTCATCGGCCACGTCCGGCGTGAGCCGTTCCAGTAGAGCGTGCTCATAGCTCGCCAATACCGCCTGCCCGTGGTCGAGCCTGCTGTCGAACAGGCGGAAGCGTGTGAGGCCGTCTCGGCGGAAGCTGCCACGCTCGATCCGGAAGCGGCGGAGCGCCGGCCCAACGACGAGCAGGGCTCGGATGCGCCCGCGGTCCAGAGCTGAGCGGCCTCAGGCGCCGAGAGCTTATGGGATGGCGCTCGCCGCTTCGCCGGCTAGCGCATCGAGATCGTGGAGGAGCTTCACGCGTGCGCGCTCCTCAACTCCGGCCGCCGTCAAGACGTGGCACGCATGTCGCTCTGTGACGACGATGTCGCAGTAGGGGGCGGCGACGCTCATCGCATCGACGTCGAAGATGTCGTTCGCAATCCAGCGAGGGTCCTGGTGGCGGTGGCGCGCAGTTGCGAGTGTGATTGATACATCGACTGATGGCATCGAGTCAGTGAGGCGACGCGCGTGCTCGGGCGTCGGGAAGACCTCCTCCAGTGCTACAGCCCTCGCGGCCAGGCTCTCGCCGAGCATTTCGCTCAGTTCGATGAAGAGGAACCTTGCGGCGACGACGTCGCGCGTCCTGCCGCGCCGCCAGCGCCCACCATCTTCGGTGGCGAACACCTGAGCTTGATCCTGCTCTTGGAGCGCTCGGCGCTCAGCGTTCTCCCGCGCGACTTCTGGACGCCATCCGGCCGCACGAAGATCAGGTACTTCCTCATCGGTCGGCCCGCTTAGCACCGAACGGTCGAGGAGCATCTCCGACTCACGCTGCCATCGATCGAACGCGCCTGGCCCGTCGGGCCATTCCAGACGGGTCTTGTCGGTCACATCTTCACCACTCTCCGTGCGCACGCAGAGACCGCCGACCTTGCCGAACGCGGGTAGGACGCCTGCACCGACGAGCTCGACCGGCGCGTAGGCGTCAGGTCGGGGAGCGGTCAGTGCGTCGAGCGCGGCTTCGAGTTCGAGGCGCATGAGAACGCTACGGGACACGAGGGTGGGGAAATCAGTCAGCTCTTCCATGACGCGCGTAATGTCCTGACGCTGCCGCGGGCTCTTGATGCCTTCCATCTCCATGTAGTGCGCCGCGGAGAGAAGGAACATGAACCGGCCGGTCGCTGCGGCACGTCGCAACTCCTCGAGAGCCGCGCGGTGTCGCGCACCATCGCGGTGACCCGTCGCCGCCTTCGCCAAATAGATCCAATGGTTCAGGTCGAGATAGACGAGCCTAATGTCGTAGGAAGGCCGAAACAGCTGGGACGGCCAGACGTAGACCGCGTCGCTGCGCCGGACGCCGTTACTCATTGGCGCCCTGGCTCGGGAACAGCACCTGACGTGTCAGCTGACAGGCGGCTGAGGCAGAACATCTCCCAGCGAGTGTCGCGGAGAGCTCAGACGTCATCGGACAGGAGCCTTCAAATTTCTGCATTTCTGCGATCCGGTGGCTGGTCGCAGGAAGTCGTTCATAACGTGCCCGGACTACTCCCGAATTTCGATGGGGTGTCTTCGCGGGTTCGAGTCCCGTCGCTCCCGTATCTCGAATTGCCTGCAGCCAGCCTGAACCTCGCGCCGACGAACGAGGAGCGTTACACCACTTCAGACGACTTGACTGCCACGAAGGCGGCGTGCGACTTCGCGAAACAACCGGAGGTCACAACCGCCCCATCTTCGCCGACCGGTGCCGGAAAGCCATCACAGATACGCACGCACCGCGGCGGCCCCGCCAGCCGTGCGCGGGTGCCATTCGTGAACCTCCATGGTGAGGAGGGGGTCGACGGTTCAAGTCCGTCAGGGGGCTTCGGCTTGTCGCCTGCTCAGCCGAACCTTTTCGTTGTCAACGTTGGCGGCGAGGCCGGTCCTCGACATCCGGCCGACGTGCACCGCGTGGACGTCGGCCAGCTTCACGTTCGTGAATGTGTCGAGCAGTTTGATCGCCTGCTCATGTCCGTCGCGGGCGAGGTGGCCGTAGTGGCGGTCGTTCATGGTCAGGCCGGCAAGCAAGGCGAAGGTGGCGAGGTGTGGCGCAGATCGTAGACCCTGCGCAAGGGGCTCGATCCGGAGCCGCGCTGCGCCGGCTCACTCCCGGGTGCAGAGGCTGTCGCAGGTCGAGGTAGCCGCGACTCGACACCGGGTCCACGAGCGGTAGCGGCGGATTCGCTGGCATCTCATCGCGCGCCGCAAGCGCGCCTGCGGCGGCCGTCGAGCGCGCCGGGCGGGCTTGGAAGAGGGCCGGCAAGGGACGGCGCTCCAGGAAACGCCGGTCGTGTTGCTTTACGCTCGCGGTCGAGGAGGTCAGCACGTGCCCTGACGCGAGAAGGAGGCGACCGATAGCTACGAGACCGGTGTTCATGCTGCAGGACGGGGCCGTCGATGAGCTGATGTCGGTCGTCCTGGCCACGCGGATGGCGAGCATCGACCTGCTGGGCATCGGCGTCGCCAACGCCGACTGTCTCGGCGAGCCGACGGTCCGCACGACGCGCAAGATTCTCCATTGGCTCGACCGTGACGATGTTC
>JACCRW010000016.1 GCA_013813345.1 Actinomycetota bacterium | reverse complement strand
CCCCGCCTCCCGTTGCCCCGTTCCCCCTACGCGAGGCACACGGCCTGAACCGTTCCCGATGCGTCGATCGTGTCGCTGAGGTTGACGAGGAAAAGCTCCCAACCCTCGCCGTTCTCAGTCGGCACGGTGTCCGATGCCAGCACGAGCGCATTGCTCAGGTACGTGAAGCCGCCGCTGATCGCCTTCTCACCCGCCTCGCACTGGACAGTGAAGAGCTCCGCGTCATCCGCGACCAAGGAGAAGGGTGCGGTGCGAACGACCACGGACATGCTCGGCCCAGCCGGTCCCTGCGGGCCCGTGTCGCCGGTGTCGCCCTTCGAGCCCTCGGCCCCGGCAGGTCCGCCTGGCCCTGCGTCGCCCTTCGGCCCAGCCGGACCTGTCGGCCCCTGGGCTCCCTGCTCGCCCTGGGCACCACGTACCTGCGCCGCGATCTGGGCTGCCGTCCTGCCGCCCAGCCGCTTGGCGTTGTCGGCCTGCTTGGCTTTGTCGGCGGTGAGAGCCCGCTTCGCAAGCGGGACGACTCCGGCCGCGACCGCCGTCCCGCCGAGCGAGACGAAGAGCGCGATCAGCGCGACCACGAGCGCGGGACTCATGTGCCTGCGATGCATCATCCGTTCTCCTTTCGCCGCGCCTGACCCGGCTTGCAGCCCTTGGCGCGGAACGCGTCGACGACGACGAGGTAGCGCTGGATCTCCCTGATCAGCGCCTCGACGTCGATGGTCTTGTCCACGCCGCTCACCGTGGGCGGCGCCGCCCATCCGCTGCTCATCCGGCGCTCATCTCGCCCCTGTTCAGCAATCGTGCGAGGTGCTACAACCGGAGGCGTGGAGATCCGGCTCCTCGGCGCGCTCCAGCTCGCCCGCGCGGACGCTCTCGTGCCGTTGCCGCGGCGCCAGCAGCGTGCTCTCCTCGCCGTGCTCGCGCTCCGCGCCGGCGAGATCGTCTCGACGGACCGCCTGATCGAGGATCTCTGGGGCGCCGACGCGCCACGCTCGGCGCTCGGCTCGCTCCAGAACGCGGTCTCCTCCCTACGCAAGGCCGTGGGGCCGGACGCGCTCCTGACGGAGCCGCCCGGCTACCGGCTCGCGATCGAGCGTGCCGCCGTCGACGCGCTCCGCTTCGAGCGGCTCGTCGAGGAAGCGCGCACCGCTCCTCCCCGTGAGCGCGGCCCGCTGCTCGCCGACGCGCTCGCGCTCTGGCGCGGGCCCGCGCTGGCCGATCTTGCCTTCGAGCCGTTCGCGGCCATGGAGATCGCACGGCTCGAGGAGTTGCGGCTCACGGCGGTAGAAGAGCGGCTCGCCGTAGACCTCGAACTCGGACTGCACGCGGCGCTCGTGCCCGAGCTGGAGGTACTCGTCACATCCAATCCGCTGCGCGAGCGCCTGCGCGGCCAGCTGATGCTTGCGCTCTACCGCTCCGGCCGACAGGCGGAGGCGCTCGCCGTCTATAGGGCAACGCGGCTCGCGCTCGCCGACGAGCTCGGCCTCGCCCCTTCCCGGGAGCTCCAGGAGCTCGAGCAGGCGATCCTCCGCCAGGATGCCTCGCTCTCGGGATCCGAGATCGGCAGGAAGTCGGATCCGACGCGTCCACGCCTCACTCCGCTCGTCTCGGCGGGCACCACGGTCGTCGGGCGAAACCGCGAGCTCGAGGAGCTGGAGCTCTTGCTCGAGCGTGCCGCCGGCGGTCAGAGCGGCTCGCTGCTCGTCCGGGGGGACCCGGGCATGGGGAAGTCCACAATCCTGGACTGCGCTGCGGACCTCAGCCGAGCCGCGCTCGTATTGCGTACGTGCGGCGTGGAATCCGAGTCGGACTGGGGCTTCGCAGGCCTGGCCGACCTGCTGCGCCCGCTTGCGGGCCTGATCGAGTCGCTGCCGGAGCCCCAGGCCGCGGCGCTCGCCGGCGCGCTCGGGCTCGGGCCGGCGATTCCGGGAGACCCGTTCTCCGTCTCGGTCGCGACCCTGAGCCTGCTGTCGGCCGCCGCGCGGGACGGGTCGGTCCTCCTCCTCGTCGACGACGCACACTGGCTCGACTCCCCATCTCAGCAGGCACTCGCGTTCGTCGCGCGCAGGCTGGACGCCGAGGGAGTCGCGATGATGGTCGCATTGCGAGACGACCCTCCGAGCTCTTATTTCGAGCTGGCGAAGTTGCCGACGATCCGGCTCCGCGCTCTGGCTGGCACGGAGGCGCAGGCACTCCTCGAGCAGAGTGCGGACG
>JACCRW010000012.1 GCA_013813345.1 Actinomycetota bacterium | reverse complement strand
GCGGAGCGGTCGAGCCGTCCGGGCGCCACGACGACGGCGTTCCGGCTCACCTGGCCGATCCCTTGCCACGGTTCGGCGATCTGGACGATGCTGACGCCCGCGATCGCGGGGTTCTCCGGGTGCGCGCACGAGAGTTGCTCGCGCGCGGCGGCGCGGATCACCTCACCGGCGAGGGAGAGGTCGCGCGCCTCGTGGGGCTCGAGCGCGAACCCGAGCGCCCGCGCGTCGGCGATCGCGTACCACATACCGCCGTAGGCGACGTCCACGATCAGCGTGCCGAGTCCCTCCACCTCGAGCGTCGCGTCGAGGCGGTCCGCGAAGCAGGCGACGTTCGTGAGCTCGACGCTCTCGCAGCGACCGTCGCGGCAGGTGGCGCGCGCCTCGATGACTCCGCCCGGCGCCTCCAGGCGCACGACCGTCTCGGGCTCGCTCATCGGGAGCATCCCGGTCTCGAGGAGGACCGTCACGGTGCAGATCGCGTTCGAGCCCGACATCGCCGGATACTCGGTCGGCTCCATGATGATGAAGCCGGCGTCGCAGTCCGGTCGGGTCGGCGGGACGATGAGATTCGCGTGACAGGCGACGCTGCCGCGGGGCTCTCGGAGGAGCAGCCGCCGGAGCCAGTCGCCCTCGCGTTGCAGCGTCTGCATCTGCTCGAAGACCGTTGCGCCCGCCGGTGGGAGGACACCTCCGACGACGACGTTGCCGATCTCTCCGCCCGCGTGACAGCCGACCACGGTGAGCATCCGCCGCGTTCGCACAGGCCGCCGACGTCAGAACTTGCGGATCGTGTCACCGCGGCAAACCGTGCCCGGCTCGACGACCTTCGCATTCAGCCCGCGCAGCCGCAGGTGCCGGTGCGCCTTCGTGTTCACGAACCGGTGCGCGTCGGCGCCGAAGCGGGCGACAAACTTCGCGCAGCCGGTGTGCGGCTCCGCGGTCACCTCGATCACGGCCGAGCCGAGCGCGAGCCGCGTGCCCGGCGGCAGGTTCGCCTCCGAGAGGTCGAGGTCGACGTAGAGCTGATCGCCGGCGAGCCGCCAGCGCTCCCGTTCGCCCGCCGCCACGAGGTCGACGACGCGGGCGCTCATCACGTTCAGTTGCATGTCTGGATGCGCCGAGCCGTCCGCCGTGCGCCTGCTCCCGCGCGCCCGCCAGGTGTCCCCGACCAGGCCCTCGACGAGGTCGAGCTCGCCTTCTTCGAGCACCTCCCGCTCCCCTTCGGCCGGGCGCCTCACGATCAGCTCGACGACTCCGTCCGACGAGGGCGCGCGGCGGATCAGGTCGAGCCCGGCCTCGAGCTCCTTCGTCGTCAGCTGCTTGGCGAGCCCCGTGGCCATGGCGCCGTTTCTATCACGCACCGATGAGTCTGACCGCTCGCGACAGTCCAAGCTGCGATATCGATGAAGGAGGACGAGATGGCTACCTCGACAGCGCTCAACGAGCGATTCACGGCCGTCCTGCAGCAGAGCCCGGCGAAAGGTGGGTGGACCTATGTGGTGTGGCCCGCGTCGGTCGAGTTCTTCGGCACGCGCGGGCTCGTCAAGGTGCGAGGCTCGATCGACGGGCACCCGTTCCGGAGCTCGTTCATGGCCATGGGGGACGGCACCCACAAGCTCCCGATCAAGGCCGACCTCCGTCGGGCGATCGGCAAGCGAGCCGGAGCCACGGCGACGGTGGAGCTGCACGAGCGGTTGGAGGGCTGAAATGAGCTCATGGCCGAGCGGGATCGGTGCCATCACGCTGTTCGTCGAGGATCTGGAAAACACCAAGCGGTTCTACCGGGAGGTCTTCGGCCTCTCGGCGAAGTTCGAGGACGACGATTCGGTCGTGTTTGACTTCGGAAACACGATCATCAACCTGCTGAAGACCACAGCGGCCCCGGAGCTGATCGAGCCGGCCGCTGTGGCGGCCCCCGGGGCCGGAAGCCGCCACGTGTTCACGCTCGAGGTCGACGACGTGGACGCCATGTGCGCGGAGCTGGCCAGCCGAGGGGTCGAGTTGCTGAACGGGCCGATCGATCGACCGTGGGGCATCCGAACCGCCAGCTTCCGCGATCCGGG
>JACCRW010000006.1 GCA_013813345.1 Actinomycetota bacterium | reverse complement strand
AGTGCGCAGGCGACTCGTAGCGCATCTCGATGTCGACGGCATCGAGCTGAGGCGGGTCGAAACCAGAGGAGGCGAGCAGCGAGCGCAGCCGCTCTGGATCCCCGAGCCGGAACGGGCCTGGGGCGTCCGGTTCCGGAGGCTCCGAGAGACCCAGCCGAAGCATCGTCCGGCCGATCGTAGAGCCCCAGGGATTCTCGGGCGCCGAGCTCCAGACGGCAAACGCGAGCCGGCCGCCGAGCCGCAGGACCCGTCGCGCCTCCGCGAACGCCGCGGCGACATCGGGCGCCAGCATGAGCGCGAAACGCGCCACGACCCGGTCGAACGAGCTGTCTTCGAAGTCTGTTGACTCCGCGTTTGCGACCGCGAACGTGACGTTCCCCGATCGCCCGAGCCGTTCCTCGGCAGCCCGCAGCATGCCCGGCGAGTTGTCGGTCAGCACGATCTCGCCGGCGTCGCCGACGACAGGCTTCAGCAGCTCGCTGACCTCGCCGAGTCCAGCGCCCAGCTCCAGGATCCGCTCGCCGGGCTGCGCATCGAGGAGCTCGAGCAGCCGCTCGGTGACGGGCCGGCTCGCCGTCGCGATCAGCTCGTGCTGCCGCGTCCAGCCGGGAGCGGCGCCGTCCCAGGCCATCGCGCTCTCGCTGGCAGCTATGCCGCCACCCCCGCGAACTGCGGCAGGATGTCCGAGCCGTAGGCCTCTAGCGTCTCCTCCTGGTTGTGGGTCATCAGGTAGATGTTGAATTGGTCGACGCCGATCGACTCGAGCTCCTTCAGCTTCTTCGTCGCGCCCGCGGAGTCGCCGAGGACGCAGAAGCGATCGCAGATCTCGTCGGTCACGAACTCGCCGTGCTTCGCGCCGACGCGTGAGTGCTCGCTGTAGTCGTAGAACTTGCGCGCCTCGACGTAGTCGGTGAGCGCCTGCGGGATCGTCGAGCCGTCGGTGCCGTAGCGGTCGATCAGGTCCTGGACGTGGTTCGAGACCATGGCGGGGAACCAGCGCACCTGCTCGCGCGCGTCGGCGATGTCGTCCGAGATGTGGCTCGGCGCGCTGACGATGCACTTGAGCGCCGCCGGGTCCCGCCCCGCCTCGGTCGCCGCCTTCCGAGCGGTCTCCATGATCCACTGGATGATGTCCGGGTCGGCGAGCTGGATGATCACGCCGTCTCCCTGTCGCCCCGCCACGGCGAGCGCCTTCGGCCCGTAGCCGGCGACGTGCATCTCGATCTCGGGCTGCTCCGGCCGCACCCACTTGAGCTGGAGCTGTTTCTCGTTCCAGGTCACCTCCTTGCCGTTCATGAAGGGCTTGATCATCTTCAGCGCTTCCTCGAACTCGGCGACCTTCATCGGCTGGCGGCCGACGGTGCGGACGGCGGAGTCGCCGCGGCCGATCCCCATGATCATCCGCCCGTTCGAGATGTCCTGGAGAGTCGCGTAGGCGCTTGCGAGCACCGTCGGGTCGCGCGTTGCCGGGTTCGTGACCATGTGGCCGAGCTTGATCGTCGACGTCTGGTCGGCAAGGAGCGCCATCACGGGCATCGACTCCTGCCAGAGCAGGTGCGAATCGTACGTCCAGCCGTACTCGAAGCCGTGTGACTCGGCGAGCTTCGTCAGCTCGATCAGGCGCTGGTAGGGCGGATCGGGCAGGACGGTAACGCCGAAGCTGAGCATGGACGCGACCCCTTTCGTTCTTGGGAAGTGCGGGCAGGGAAAGCGGCATTCTCTCGCGAATCGGGCCGGGTGGCAACGTGGCCCTACTACCTCTTCGCCGTCGTTGCGGGTGCGATGCTGCCGTTCCAGTTCGGGATCAACTCGGTGCTCGCACGCTACGTCGACGGCTCGGCACGCGCCTCGCTCGTCTCGTTCGTCGTCGGCGCGCTCGCCCTGCTCGCTGCGGTGCTCGTCTTCTTCCGTGGTGTCCCGTCCGCCGAACGCGCGGCAGAGGCGCCCTGGTGGGTCTGGGTCGGCGGCCTGCTCGGTGCGTTCTACGTGCTCGGGAGCGTCGTCACCGCACCGAAGCTCGGCGCTGCCACGCTCGTCGCCCTGATCCTCGCCGGCCAGGCGGCCGCCTCGCTGACCGTCGACCACTTCGGCCTCGTCGGCTTCGAGGAGAACCCGATCACACCCGGTCGGCTGCTGGGGATCGCCCTCGTCGCAGCGGGTGTTGTGCTCGTCCGCGTCTTCTGAGCCGGTTCACCGTGCTCGCTCCTGTGTGAACGCGAAGAGTTGCGACCACTGCTCGGCATCGAGATCCCGAGGGTAGGAATCGAGGCCGAAGCCAAGCGTGGGTGCAAGCCGCTTGAGCTGCAGCGGTGAGATCGACGATCGAACGCCTCGGCGGATCGGCGCCCGGCCGTCGAACGCCGAGCTCAGGAACTCCCAGTAGGCCGCGCCGAGCTCGGGCGACATGCGTGGCCGAGCTCGGCGAGCGAGCTGAAGAACCGCGGCGTCGACACTCGGCGGCGGTGTGAACGCCGTCCGATGGAGGCGACCCACAATCGCGACGTCGTACCACGCCCGCCAGTGGATCGAGCGCAGCGTCGCCGGCCACACGGCTGCGTGCTTCGCGGCGAGCTCCCACTGCACGATCACGTTCGCTCTCCGCAAGGGAATCAGGGGGTCGCGAAGGAGGCGGGCGAGAATCGACCCGGACGCTACGAACGGGAGGTTCGCGACGACGGCGAATGGTTCCGTTGGCCAGCCGTACCCGGCGACGTCGTCCTCGATTACCGCGATCGACGGGTGCCCGCCGAAGCGCGTACGAAGCTGAGCGGCGAGCGCCCGGTCGCGCTCGATCACGACGACGGCCGCTCCGGTTTTCACGAGCGCCTGCGTCAGGACGCCCGTGCCTCCGCCGATCTCGACGACCAGGTCGCCGCGAGCGACCTCGGCCTCGCGAACGAGGTCGGCTGCGAGCCGCTTACTGCGGAGGAAGTGCTGGCCGGCTGGCGCTGCAAAGGAGCGCTGCCGGACGGCCACGGTACGTCACCATCGTCATGGCGGCGAGTCTAGTCGAGACCGAGGGCCTTGCGAACACGCGGGTCTGCGAGCGACTCGCCGACGAGATCCGCGCCGTCGAGGACGACGCCCGGGAAGGACGGGATCCCGATCACGAACATCCCGGCCGCTCGGGCGGAGGCGACGCCGGTCGGCGAGTCCTCGAGCGCGATCGAGCGGGACGGCTCGGCGTCGACCAGCTCGCACGCGCGGAGATAGACGTCCGGCGAGGGCTTCGGCTCAGCGACCTGGTCGCCGGTGACGACGATCTCGAAGTGCTGCGCCATCCCCGCGCAGGCGAGCGCGCCGCGAACGAGCCGGTCTGGGGTGTTCGAGGCGACCGCGATCGGCACGCGCGGCTTCAGCTCCAGCACGAGTGCCTCGGCGCCGGGAAAGGCCGTCGCATCCTCGAGCAGGCGCCGCTCGACCAAGTCGAGGAGCTCGAGGCCGAGTGGCTCCGCCCGTCCGGGCTGCTCGAGCAGGCGGGCCAGCACCTGGGAGCCGTCGTAGAGCGAGGTGCCGATCAGCGCCCGCTTCTCCACGTCCCCGAAGCGCCTTCCGTAGCGCTCGAAGAGCTCCTCCTCGGCGCGCGTCCAGCACGACTCGGTCTCGAGCAGGAGCCCGTCGCAGTCGAAGACGACCGCCGCCGGCGGTGAAGGGGCTGAGATCAAGCGCGACTGCCTTTCGCGTTACGCGGCTGCGACCCAGACGCTTCCGTGACCCGCTGCAATCGCGACTCCTCGGCCGAGCTGGACGACGGCGGTGACCGCGTTCGTGCTCGGGTCGATCCGGCTGACCGTTCCATCCGCTCCAAGCGCCCACACCCACCCTTCACCGATCGCGAGATCGACGACAGGACCGCGAACGCGCACAGCCGCCGCGGCCACCTCGTCGCGCGGGTCGACTCGCCACACGTCCTGCCCGCGCTCCAGGGCGACCCAGACGGAGCTCGCGTCGGCCGCGAGGGCGACGGGAGGCGCCGGCAGGCGGATCCGTGCAGTGACCTCACCGGTGCGCGAATCGATCCGCGAGACCCGACCGAGGCGGTCGCTCCCGCCGAAGTCACTAACGGGATTCGAGACCCACACGGAGCCGGCTCCCACCGCGAGCCCTCGTCGGGCGGCGCCCTCGAAGAAGGAGTCCGGACCCCGGTTCTCGACCGAGCTCGATCGTCCCGTTCCAGGATCGAGCCGAAAGACGAGCTCGGCGTCCCGTTCGGCGAGCCAGAGATACCCTCTCGCGCCGGCGATCGCGTCGAGCGGAGCAGTCCCGGGGCGGCCGGCGGCCTCGGCGATCCCGTAGACGCGGTCGGAGCCGAGCAGCGCCACTCCGCGCCGCCGGGGGTCGAGGAGCCAGATGCCGCGGCTGGTGACCGCCACCCGTCCGGGTCGGACGGCAGCGCCGATCGTCGAGGTCCCGCCGCCCGCGGGATCGACGACGACGACGCTGCGGCGGTCGGGCACCCCGACGAAGACGGCGCGGCGACCGACCCCGATCTCGCTCGGGATGCCGCCCAGCGGGACGATCGCTCTCAGTTCGAGCGTTGTCGCATCGAGTGCGCCGAGCGACCGCGGCGGCAGGATCTCGCGCGAGTTGCCTTCGCCGCGCGCCGCGATACCGATCGCGGCCGCGACGAGCATCAGAGCGGCCGCCGCGATCGCCCTCTGTCTCCCCGGTCTCGCGCGCATCCTCCCTTGGCCCGGCGCGCCGAGCGCCGGGTCGTGAGTGAGGATCCTTCGCTCCAGCCCGCGGAGAACAGGCCCCGGCTCGAGACCGAGCTCGTCCAGCGTGCGGCGGCCATCGGCATAGACCTCGAGCGCATCGGCCTGCCGGCCCGCCTGGTACAGCGCGATCATCAACTGCTCACGCGGGCGCTCGCGCAGCGGGTTCTCGGCGACGAGAGACTCGAGCTCGCCCACGACCCGGCGGCCGTGGCCCTGGGCAAGCACCACGTCCACCGCGCCTTCGGCCGCTGCGAGGCGCAGATCCTCGAGGTGTGCGATCTCCGCCCGGGCGAACGGCTCGTCGGCGAACTCCTCGAGGGGTCGGCCGCGGAAGAGCCCGAGCGCCTCGCGAAAGGCCGAGACCGCGCCCTTGGGCTGGCCTTGCTCCAAGCGTTGCCTGCCGCTCTCCAGGAGCGCCTCGGCCCGCTGACCGTCGAGCTCCCCCTCGTGAACCGTCAACTCATAGGTGCGCCCAACCGTTCGAAGCCGCTCGCTCCCCAGGATCTTCCTCAGGCGCGAGATCTGGATCTGCAGCGATTTCGCAGCGTTCTCCGGGAGCTCCTCGCCCCACACCTCGTCGATCAGTCGATCGGCCGAGATCGGCTCGTTCGCGTGGATCAGGAGTACCGCGAGGAGGGCGCGCGCCTTGCGACCGCTCGGGGCGAGCGACCTGCCATTCTCCTCGACCTCGAGCGGTCCCAGGATGCGGAACTCCATCGCCTTCGGCGACGCTAGCACCTGCGAAACCGTCTTGAAACCGCCGGTCGGCCAGCTGAAGGGGCTGCGAAACCGGCCAACGGCATCGTACGACTCGATCCGTCCGCGGCACGCGACCCGGGACGCGTGCCACGGACGGTGCGGACGCGACCGCCGGCTCGGCCGGTAGAAGGAGAGGAAACGACATGAACGTGAAGCGGACGGTAGTGGCGACGTGGGCGCTTGCCTTGGGGTTGCTCGCTCTTGCGGGCAGCGCTTCGGCGGGCTCCGACGTTGTGCGGGAGCAGTTCGTGATCCAGGTGGCGGGAGAGGTCGAGCAAGGGTGTGACGAGCCGATCCTGCTGACGGGCGGTTACGTCGTCGAGACGAT
>JACCRW010000325.1 GCA_013813345.1 Actinomycetota bacterium | reverse complement strand
TTCCCTCCGCCTCGAGCCGCTCGACGATCCGCTGCCCGCCCTCCGGCGCCGGTAGCCCGTCGAGGTCCCCTGACGCGACGAGTGTGTAGCCCTCGCCGGAGCCGACGAACGGAGCCTCCTTCGGCTCGCCCTCGCGGGGCCGCACGACGACGCGCACCGGCAGCCCGAACGCCTGCGCAAACACGTGATCGCGTGCGTCGTGCGCCGGCACGGCCATGAGGGCTCCGGTCCCGTAGTCGGTGAGGACGTAGTCGGCGACGTAGATCGGCAGCCGCTCTCCGTTGACGGGATTGACGACGTGGAAGCCCGTGTCGATCCCGGTCTTCTCCGCGGCCGCGGCACGCTCCTCCGTCTTCTTGGCCGAGGCACGACGTACGTACTCGCGGATCTCGTCGTCGTTCGCAGCGCTCGCCGCGATTCTCTCGACGAGCTCGTGCTCGGGTGCGAGCGCGAAGAAGGTCGCGCCGAAGAGCGTGTCGGGCCGGGTCGTGAACACCGTCACATCGACATCGAGCTCCTCGATCCGGAAGACGATCTCGGCACCCTCGGAGCGACCGATCCAGTTGCGCTGCCGTGCCTTGATCGGCTCCGGCCAGTCGACCGTCTCGAGGTCGTCGAGAAGCGCCTGCGCGTAGTCGGTCGTGCGGAAGAACCACTGTTCCATCAGCCGCGACTCGACTTCCGAGCCGCACCGCTCGCAGCGGCCGTCGTGCACCTGCTCGTTCGCGAGGACGGTCTGGTCGACGGGACACCACTTGACCGGCGCGTCCTTCCGATAGGCGAGCCCCCGCTCGAGGAAGCGCAGGAACTGCCACTGCTGCCAGCGGTAGTAGGCGGGGTCGTGCGTGGAGAGCTCGCGCGTCCAGTCGATCGCCCACCCGATCCGGCGCATCGATTCCTTGATCCCTGCGATGTTGCGCTCGGTGATCGCGCTCGGATGCCCGCCCTCGCGAATCGCGGCGTTCTCCGCCGGCAGGCCGAACGCATCGAACCCCATCGGATGGAGCACGCGGTAGCCGTTGCGCCTGCGGAAGTGCGTCGCGACATCGCCGATCGTGTAGACCAGCATGTGCCCCATGTGCAGCGATCCAGACGGGTACGGGAGCTGCTCGAGCACGTACGACTTCGGCGCCGCCGACCTAGTCGGGCCGGGCTCGTTCGAGACCTCGAAGGCGCGCTCGTCCTCCCAGACGCGTTGCCATTTCGCCTCGATCGCCTGTGGGTCGTATCGCTCGGTCATCGCGGTCACCTGCTTCGGGGTACAAAAAAGCCTCTCGCGAGAGAGGCCGGGGGAAGCTGTCGCGGCGGGGCCGCGTTCGCTTCCTGCGCTATCGAAGAAGCTGCTTCACTGGCTCGCATGCTAGCACTGTTCCCGGAAACGGCCAGGCTCGAGAACGGCGAGCTGACGATCGGAGGTATCTCCGCGAGCGAGCTGGTAGAGCGCTTCGGGACGCCGCTCGCCGTCTACTGCGAGCGCTCGCTCCGGGCGCGGGCTCGGCTCTTTCGCAGGGCGGCGCCCGAGGCGCTCGTCGTCTACGGGACGAAGGCGTTCGCGAACGTCTCGCTGCTCCGCCTGCTCGCGGAGGAAGGCGTGGGCGCGGACGTCTCCACCCTCGGCGAGCTCGCGTTCGCTCGCGCCGCGGGAATCGACGGCGAGCGGATCCTCTTTCACGGCAACAACAAGTCGGACGAGGAGCTGCGCGCCGCCGCCGAGGTGGGCGCGCTCGTCATTCTCGACGCGCTCGACGAGCCGGAACGGGCAGCCGCTGCGGGTGTGCGACGGGCACTCGTGCGGGTCACTCCGGGCGTCGAGGCCGAGACGCACGAGGCGATCCGCACCGGCCATCGCGGCTCGAAATTCGGGCTCGACGCGGACGACGCGCTGGAGGCGATCCGGCGCGCCGGTGCAGAGGGGATCGAGGTGGAAGGACTCCATATCCACGTCGGCTCTCAGCTCCACGACGCGCGAGCGCACCTGCAGGCCGTCGAGCTGCTCGCTGCGTTTGCCGTGCGAGCGCGCGACGAACTCGGCTGGACTGCGGCCGTCGTCGACGTCGGCGGCGGCTTCGGGATCCGGTACGTGCTCGACGAGCCCGAGCCGCCGCTCGAGGAGCTCGTGCGGACGATCGTCGAAGAGGTTCGGCAAGCCTGGGCGCGCCGCGAGCTACCGGAGCCGCGCCTGATCCTCGAGCCGGGACGGTCGCTCGTCGGCGCGGCAGCGTGCACGCTCTACACCGTTGGGGCGAGCAAGCGCGCCGGCGACAGGAGCTACGTCGCGATCGACGGCGGCATGTCCGACAACCCGCGCCCTCAGCTCTACGGCGCCCGCTACGCGGCGCTGCTCGCGAACCGGGCGGACGAGGACCCGGCCGAGGAGCCGTTCACGATCGCGGGCAAACACTGCGAGTCGGGCGATGTCCTGATCGAAAGCGTGTTGCTGCCGGAGCCCCGCCGCGGAGACCTGCTCGCCGTGCCGGCGACCGGCGCCTATACGCTGGGGATGGCCTCGACCTACAATAGTGTGCCGCGGCCGGCGGCGGTGCTTGTACTCGCCGGCGAGGCGCAGCTGATCCTTCGCCGGGAGACGGTCGAGGATTTGTTGTTGCGTGACACGTGTGAGTTCGTCACTCGAGATCGCGCTCCGGGGAATGCTCG
>JACCRW010000453.1 GCA_013813345.1 Actinomycetota bacterium | reverse complement strand
GAGCGGAGGTTGTCGACGATCTGGGCGGCGAGCCGTGGCAGTGCCTCGGTGTCGCTCGGGTCGAGGTTCTCGACGTTGAAGGTCGCGATCGCGATCTCCTGGTCACGCGGGGCCGCGGTGACCTCGGGCTCGAGGCCACCGGAGACGAACGTCGGAGTCGACGTCGCCTGGATCTTGTAGTTGGCGAATGTGTAGTCGAGCGGGCCGACGATCGCGCTGGTGATCACGTCGCCGACGTCCAGGTTCGGCATCGCCCTCGGTGGACGCGGCGAGATCTGGTCACGCAGGATCTCGTCGTCGATCGCGAGCCGCTCGGGCTGCGGATCGGCGTAGCTGTAGAGGATCCCGCCCCGCGGCGTCCGCAGGCCGGTCGTCCAGCTCCCCATGTCGGGAAGCGCGACGAACTCGCCGAAGTTCTTCGTCGGGCCGACGACGGCCGCGCCGGCGTTCAGCTTCACGAGCATGCCCTCGAGGCTCTCGTAGAAGTCGATCGCGTCGTTCGCCGGGTCGAACGTGGCGAACGAATCGTCGTCGATCGTCTCGGTCGGCGGGAAGAGCCCACCAGTGCCGATCACGGTCGCCGCCGGAAGCGGGTTCCCGGTCGTCAGCGTCGAGACTGCGGCGTTCGAGGTCGAGATCTGCGTAATGCTCAGATTCACGGTCGCCGCACGGAACTCGGAGACCGTGCCGGTGACCTTGACCGCGGTTCCGATCGAGACGGACGGGACTGCGTTCGTGAAGATGAAGATCCCCTCCGAGGTCGCCGAGCTCGTGTCGGGGCTCGGATCCTGGAGGTAGAAGCCGCGACCGCCCGCGATGCGCGTCGCCGTGACGGTCCCGGTCGTCGAGACCATCTGGCCCTCATACGGCGAGGTGTGCGAGGCGCCCTGGATCTGACCGATCTCGAGCTCAGGGGTCGGCGGGGGCGGCGGAGGCGGCGTGCCGCCGCTGTTCCGCGGGTTCGGCGTTCCGGCGGTGAAATCGGCCGCATTGTTGTCGGTGTCGATCGTGCCGCCGCCGTTGCGGAGCGCCGCCGTCGTGTTGCTCAGCGTCGCGGTCGGGCCGGCCCCTTCGAAATTGGTCGCCGCAGTGCCGTAGCCGACGAAGTCGCTGATCGCGGCGTTCGGAAAGCAGTTACCCGGTGCGGAACCGCAGGTCAACGCCGTCTGGGTCATCACCAGGGCGACCTTGCCGGTCGTGGCGCTCATTGCGATCGACCCCGTCGCGTCCGGGGTGGGGAGAGAGGTCGTCCCACCCGTACCGGCGGCCTCCTGCACGAGATAGTACTTGCCAGGCGCGAGCGAGCCGGAAAGATTCGTCCGGGCCCATGAGGAGCCGGTGCTCGAGGCGTACTGCACCGACCACGTCGAGATGTCGACGGTCGTCGTTCCCCGGTTGTAGAGCTCGATGTAGTCGTTCTTCAGCGTGGCGCCGGAGTTGCCGCCGCCGCCGTAGACCTGGCTGATGACGACGTCGCCGGCCGCGAATGCGTTCCCGGCCCCCATGAGTGCAAGCAGTGCGGCAACGGCTGTGAGCAGCCGCAAACGAAAGTGAGACGGCAAGGTTCCTCCCTGATTTTGACGAAGCTCCCCCAAAACGGACACGGCCCTCTCGGCCGCCGCGGGCACTGTAGCCCCTCTCGCTCGCGACGCCAACCCGCTCTCGACTTCCTTACCGCCCGCAGGCATACTTCGACACGTCACGACGAGCCCCGAAGAAGAGGAGGTGCGACGAATGATCACGATTGCCTTCACCGCCTCCAGAGCCCCGCGGCTCTAGGCGCCGTCGGTAACACCCTCGGCGACTCCCTGAGCCGCGAGCCGGCACGCAGCGGCGTGCCCCTTTCGCACCTACCCTTCGCTCAAGGAGATTCGCTTGACCACATTGCAGGACCTCGGCTGGACTGACAGCCACACGATCGAGTTCGAACCTCACGCCCGCGCCGGACTCGCGCCCGGCCGCGTCTCGGAGCAGCATCGCGGCGCCTACGTCGTCTTTACCCAGAGTGGCGAGATCCGCGCCGAGCCCGCCGGCAGGCTCTCCTACGAGGCGACCGGCTTCGGGGACCTCCCCGCGGTCGGCGACTGGGTCGCCGTCGCACTGCGGCCGGACGAAGGCGCCGGCACGATCCAGGCCGTCCTCCCCCGGCGGACGTCGTTCTCGCGGAAGGTCGCCTGGTCGGCGACCGAGGAGCAGGTCGTCGCGGCGAACGTCGACACGGTCTTCCTCCTCAGCTCCCTGAACGAGGATCTCAACCTCCGCCGGCTCGAGCGGTACCTGACGCTCGCGTGGGAGAGCGGCGCGAGACCCGTGATCGTCCTGACGAAGAC
>JACCRW010000445.1 GCA_013813345.1 Actinomycetota bacterium | reverse complement strand
CGCGAACAGGGCGATCTTGTCGCGGATGTCCGGCGAGATCTCCTCGTGCGAGCGGCAGACGATGATGTCCGGGTGGATACCGATGCGGCGGAGCTCGTTCACCGAGTGCTGCGTCGGCTTCGTCTTCAGCTCGCCGGCGGCCTCGATGAACGGGACGAGCGTGCAGTGGAGGTAGAGCACGTTCTCGGGACCGACCTCGCACCTGAACTGGCGGATCGCCTCGAGGAACGGCAGCGACTCGATGTCGCCGACGGTGCCTCCGATCTCGGAGATGACGACGTCAGCAGGCGCCGCCTTCGCCGCGCGCTTGATGCGCAGCTTGATCTCGTTCGTGATGTGCGGGATCACCTGCACGGTCGCCCCGAGGAACTCGCCCTTCCGCTCCTTGCGCAGGACCGCGTCCCAGATCGCCTCGGCGCTGCGGCTCGCGTTCCGCGAAAGGTTCTCGTCGATGAAGCGCTCGTAGTGGCCGATGTCGAGGTCGGTCTCGGCGCCGTCCTCGGTGACGAAGACCTCGCCGTGCTGGAAGGGGCTCATCGTGCCCGGATCGACGTTCAGGTACGGATCGAACTTCTGCGCCTGGACGCGGAGCCCGCGCGCCTTCAGGAGGCGGCCGAGCGAGGCGGCGACGATCCCCTTGCCGAGCGCGGAGACGACGCCACCGGTGACGAAGATGTACTTGGTCTGCTGCTCGGTCATACGGTCACGAAGGCTGCCTGCCCAGCGTGTCGAGCTCGCGAAACGGCGAGCGCTCCTCGATCAGCGTGCCGAGCGAACGCCGTTCTCCGAGGAGGGTGAGGCCCGCGAGCGCCGCAATCGCGCTCCAACGCTGCCTCCGTGAAAGCCGCTCCACGGAACCGAAACCTAGCACGGCGCCGAGCGCGTTCGATCCGGAGTCCCCCAGCATCGCCATCTCGCGAAGATCGTAAGACGCGAGCAGGACGGCGAGCGCTGCGGGCCGGCGGGGGACGTTGCGAAGCAGGAGAGCACCGAGCGCGAACACCTTCACCGCCCGGCCGGGGCGCGTGTCTAGCTGGTTGACGACGTTCGCGGAGAGCGCCACGAGCAGCGCGCCGGAGAGCGACCGCGTCCGCAGGAATGCGTACAGCGGGATCCCGATGAGCTTGAGGACGCCCGTCGTGCGACCCGCGCGCAGGTGGGCGCGGAAGCCTCGCTCCTCTCCGCTCCAGAGGTCGTCAGCGACCCCGAGCATCGCGATGGGCGCTATCCGCGGCTCGGCGAAGGCGACGAGCCAACCGACGAGCGGCAGCCGCAAGCCGCGGTGATTCTTCGCCTGCGGGCCGAACGCGAGGGCGATGTCCCTGAGCTGGCGGCCGCGGTGGACGAACCCAGCCAGATCGCGCCCGGAGGCGCGATGCTCCAGCTCCAGCTCGAGCTCGTTCAGCTCGAGACCGGCGCGGAGCGCGTCCACGATCATCCGGGTCTCGACAGCAAAGCCGGCGGCGACCGGAAAGCAGGCCGCGCGCGCCTTCGCCGAGAGCAGGCGCTGGCCCGACAGCGGCTCTCGGGCTTTGACCCCGGTGGCAAGCTCGATCAAGCGGCGCGCAGTCCCCTTGGCGAGCCCGAAGCCGCCGCCTTGCCTGCGCGCGAACGCCGCGACAACAAGATCGCCGTCGGCCTCGACAAGTGGCCTGAGGTCTCCGCGCAGGTCGGCGTCGCAGAGAAGGAGCCGTCCGGCCGGCGCCTCCCGCTCGGCAAGCGTCAGTGCCTGGCCCTTGCCTCGGTGCGGCAAGCGCAGAACGTGCGCGCCGGCGGTTGCCGCGACGTGCGCGGTCGAGTCGCGCGAGCCGTCGTCGGCGACGATCACCTCGACACCGGGAAAGAGTCCGAGCAACTCCGCGACTGTCGCGCCGATCCGCGCCTCCTCGTCGCGCGCGGCGATCAGGATCGTCAGCCGGTCGTCACTCACCCGTGGTGACGGCGGGAAGCGGCTCGATCTCCGGCAGGATCCCGTCCTCGGCCGTATCCCGAATCCCGTAGTCGCCGGGCTCGGCGCCCCCGAGGAGCAGGATCAGCGCGAGCGCGCCGAGCGGTGTGTCGATTCCGTCGACGGTGGAGAGCCCGCTGCGCCGGAAGGCCGGAATCGCGCTCTGGAGGACGCGCGAGAGCTCGACCCCTACCACCGGCTCGCCGCTACCTGCGAGGCCCGCGTAGAACCCGGCGAGGAAGCGGGCCGAGTCGCCCTGCTGCGGCTCGGCCTGGCGGATCACGACGAGCGCATCGGCCGGTGTGTCGAAGTCACCCTCGCGCTGGCCGACGAGCTCGGGCGTGAGGAGATCCCAGAGCGGTGCCTCTCCGCCGGACACGAGCTCACGGCCGAGATCGTGGCCGAGATCGTCGAGCTCGTCCTCGCCCAGATACCCGTCGAGGGCTACATTCGAGCTCAGACTGCGATCGAGTTCCTCGGAGACCACCGGGACCTCGACGGCGCGCATGCGCACGAGGACCCCGCCGCTGCGTTCCAGCGCCCGTCGCACCCACTCGAGCGTCGGATCGACCGAGCCGACCACGAGCACTGCGACCGACGTTCCCTCGAGCCGCTGGTCGGCGAGCACCGGGTAGGCGCTCTCGACGAAGGTCTGGGCGGCCGCCTGGCGGCGCTCCAGGTCGTCCGCGCGCTGCTCGGAGGCGTCGACGCGTCCGTCGAGCTCCGTGATTCGGCGATTGAAGCTGTCGCGCTCGGCGTCGTCGACAAAGCCGCGACCGGAGATTCCGACGCCTGCGAGGATCCCGATCACGAGCGCCAGGAAGACGGCGGCGAGCGAGATCGCGTGGTAGCGGAAGTCGAGCACCGCGTCAGTCTGGCAGAGGTCAGAGGCCGAGCAGGCGATCCGCGATGCCCGTGAAGACGCTGCGCAGGGCCGGCGACGCGGCGATCGCAACGACGATCCCGGCCAGTCCGGCCGCCCCGAGTCCGACGAGCGGCCACACCCCGACCCTTCGGCTGACGAGCTGGGAAACGCCCTTCGCGTCGACCAGGATCTCCCCCACTTTCAGTCTCGTGACGAAGGTCGACGACATCCCGGCCCGGTTCCGCTCGAGGAACTCGACGAGGTTGAAGTGGGTGCCGACGGCGACAATCAGCTCGGCACCCTTCTCCTGCGCGAGCAGGAGCGCGATGTCCTCCGAGATCCCCGCAGCCGAGATGGTGGCGAACGGGACGCCGAGCTCGCGCAGCCGCTCCTCGCCGGGGGCGAGTCCTTCGCGGTAGGCGTGGACGAGGACGTCGGCGCCCGAGCGAAGCGCTTCGTCGGAGACGGAATCCATGTCGCCGACGATCACATCCGGCCGCCACCCTTCCTCGAGCAGCGCCTCGGCGCCGCCGTCGACCGCGACGAGCACGGGTCGGAAGTCGCGCACGTAGGCGCGGACGATGCGGAGATCGCGCTTGTGGCCGGGACCGCGTGCCACGACGAGCGCGTGGCGGCCGCGAAAGCTCGTCGCGAGCGGCGGGAAGTCGATCCCTTCCGCGAGCAACTCGCCTTCCTCCCGGAGATAGCGCATCGTGTTGTCGGCGAAGTCCCGCAGCGCATCGGTGACGCGTCCCTGCTGCTCGGCGAGCGCGGCGACGAGCTCCCGTTCCTCCAGCGCGCGGCCGTTGACGAGGCAGGTCGTCTTCTTGAAGACGCTGGCGCCGCGGATCGTGATGCGGTCGCCGTCCGAGAGCTCGTCGAAGAGCTCGGAACCGGGCGCATCGATCAGGTGGACGCCGCCGCGAACGAGGAGCAACGGCCCTGGGTTCGGAAATCGACCGCTCTGCGATTCCGCCACGTTGACGACGACGCGGATCCCGGACTCGACGAGCTCCTCGGCGGAGACGCGGTCGAGATCGGTGTGGTCGATGATCGCGATGTCCTCGGGGCCGAGGCGCGGCGTCAACTCCTTCGTCCGGCGGCCGAGCCGGGCAACGCCGCTGTGCTCGGGCCAGGCTTTCGTCCTTCGGACGAAATCGTGGTTAGAAGAGCGTTCCATCGACGATGCTCTTGCCCTTTCTAACCTTTCTTGTCGCCCGATAGGGCGGCAAGAAAGGCTGTCCCGCCGAGCATCCGCTCGAGCTCGTCGCGCCGCTCGGTCTCGTCCAGCTCCTCGATCCGCGTGTGCGTCGGGTCGCCGGGCACCTTCTCGACCCGAAAATGGCGTTCCGCGACGCTCGCGATCTGCGGGAGATGCGTGATCGTGAGCACCTGGGCGCGCTCGGCGAGCCGCCTCAGGGTTTCCGCGACGGCGTGCGCGGTCGTCCCGCCGATCCCGGCGTCGATCTCGTCGAAGACGAGGGTCTCGCCGCCACCGACAGCGGCGATCGCGAGCGCGACGCGGGAGAGCTCGCCGCCGGAGGCGGTCTCCGCGACCGGGCCGAACGGCAGGCCCGCATTCGGCCGGATCAGGAAGAGGGCCTCTTCAGCGCCGCTCGCGCTCGGCTCGCGCTCGCGGAGCTCGACGCGGAACTCGCCGTCGCCCATCCCGACGCCCCGTAGCTCGGCGGCGACGGCCGCGGCGAAGGGCTCGGCGGCCGTGGCACGCGCCTGGCGAAGCTCGTCCGCGAGCCGAGAGACGGCCGTCTCGGCGGCTGCGAGGGCCTCCGCGGCGGCGGCGGCCGGATCGAGCCCGTCCGCGAGCGCTTCCAGCTCGGCTCGGGCGAGGGCTGAGCGCTCGAGCAGCTCCTCGTACGTGGCCGCACGGAAGCGCCGCTTGGCGTCCGCGATCCGCTCGAGCTCTTCCTCCACCTGCTCGACGCGACCGGGATCGGCCTCGAGGGAGCCGAGGAAGCCGCGCAGGTCGGAGCCGACGTCGTAGAGCCGCAGCGCGAGATCGCGCAACTCGCGGCCGGCGAGCTCGAGCTCCGGCGCGAGCCGCTCGAGCGGGGCGAGCGCCCGCTCCGCGGCGCCGGTAAGTGCGGCGGCGCCCTCGCCGTCCTCGGGGGCGAGCGCATCGGCCGCGCGCGCAGTCGCCTCGACGAGCTCGGTCGCGTGGAGTAACCGCTCGCGCTCGGCTCGGAGCTCGGTTTCCGTCTCGGAGGCGAGCCCGTCCGTCGCCTCGACAAGCGTCTGCAACTCCGCCACTCGCGCTTCCTCCGAGGCCGCGTCGCGAGTGAGCTCGTCGTGCCGTCTGCGGGCTGCGGCGAGCTCCCGCCACGCCGACCGCAGCTCTCGCCGGCGCCGCAGTTGCTCCTCGCCCGCATACGAGTCGATCAGGTCGAGCTGATAGGAGGGCCGCGCCAGCCGGCGCTGCTCGAACTGGCCGGACATCGCGAGTAGACGCTCGGTCGCGGCCGCCAGATCCTCACGTGCAACCGCTCGTCCCCATGCGTATGCGCGTGTCCGCCCGTCTGCAAAGACACGGCGCGCGAGCACGAGGCCGGGCTCGTCCTCGGGTGCGAGCGCCGCGATCGCCTCCAGCTCGTCGGCCTCGAAGAAACCGTCCGGCACGTCGAACTCGGCTTCGACATACGCCTCCCGCGCTCCCGCGCCGACCGCGCCTGCCTCGCCCTTCGCACCGAGCAGGAGGCCGAACGCCTGGGCGAGGATCGTCTTCCCCGCGCCCGTCTCGCCTGTGATTGCGTTCAGGCCCGGCGCCGGCGCGACCTCGGCCGCCCGGATCAGGACGAGATTCTCGATGCGGAGGCTGCGCAGCACCGCGCTAGGAGGCGAACGTGCGACGGTAGCGGCTGAAGAACGTCGCCTCCGGCAGCGTGGCGAGCAGCGAGCGGCGCTCGCCGATCCGGGCGATCACGCGGCCGCCGGGCGGCAGGTCGGCGACTCGGTGTCCGTCCACGAGAGCCGTCGCCGCGAGGTCGGCGGTCCGGTTCCAGACGATCACGTCGCGCCCGCGCGGCACGACGAGCGGCCGCGCGTTCAGCGAATGGGGCGCGATGAACGTGACCGCCATCGCATCGAGCCCCCACACGAGCACCGGGCCGCCGTTCGAGAAGTTATAGCCCGTCGAGCCCGGTGGGGTCGCGCAGACGACGCCGTCGCACGAGAGCCGGCCGAGCGTCTCGTTGCCCACGGCCCACTCGAGCTGGATCATCCGGCCGACAACCGCGCTCGCGACGACGAGATCGTTGACGGCGACGCGCCGCTCCTCTCCCACCTCGACCTCGAGCGTCGGCAGCTCCACGACGGTGTATTCGCCGGCGAAGACGCGCGCGAGCCCCGCTTCGAGCTCGCCTCGCGGGATCGAGGAGAGGAAGCCGACGCGGCCGAAGTTGACGCCGATCACCGGTACGCCACTACCGAGGAAGCGCGTCAGCGCGCGCAGCATCGTGCCGTCGCCGCCGAGGACGACGGCGAGATCGACGTCGTCGCTCGCGGCCGCATCGTCCACAAGCTCGACCCCGGCCTCGCGGGCGACCGTCGAGAGTCGGGCGAGCGCCGGCCCGATCGTCTGCGGCTTCCCGTGCGTGAGTACGACCGCGCGGCCGACGCGGCTAGCCAACTGCTGTGTCGATCCGGTCGTCGATGTCATCGAGGAGCACGGCCTCGTCGCTGTGGATGAGGTGGACGAAGAACTCGCGGTTGCCCTTCGGCCCGGGCAAGCCGGAGTCTACGACCCCGACCGCGGTCGCCTTCCAGCCGAGCGCGGCCTCGATCACCTCGCGGAGAACTCGCCGGTGCACGACCGGGTCGCGGACGACGCCGCCCTGGGGAACGTCCGCGCGCCCGGCCTCGAACTGCGGCTTCACGAGTACGAGCGCGTCCCAGTCCCGGTCGAGGAGCCGCAGGACGGGCGGCAGCACGAGGCGGACGCCGATGAAGGAGACGTCGCACGTGAGGAGGTCGGGGCGGAACGGCAGCTCGGTCAGCTCGCGCGCGTTCGTCCGCTCGAGCACGGTCACACGCGGGTCGTCGCGGAGCTTCGGATGAAGCTGCCCGTAGCCGACGTCGACCGCGATCACTCGCGCGATCCCGTTCTGGAGGAGGCAGTCGGTGAAGCCGCCGGTCGAGGCGCCGACGTCGATCGCGTCGCGGCCGTCGAGCTCCACATGGAACTGCGCGAGCGCGTTCGCGAGCTTCTCGCCGCCGCGGGAAACGAAGCGCGCTGGCCGCTCGACCTCGAGCTCGGTGTCCACGTCGACCTGGTGCCCCGGCTTGTCGTGGCCGCGAACGAGCCCGGCGAGCACGAGCGCCTGCGCCTGCGCGCGAGTCTCGGCGAGCCCGCGCTCGACGAGCAGGACATCGAGCCGCTTCTTCATCCCGCAAGGGTAGTCCGCGTACCTGTTACACCTCTGTCATGGAATTGCACGGTGATCGCGTCGTCCTGCGACCGCTGGCGGAGGAGCACGTGCCTGTACTGGCCGAGTTCGGCGGCGAATCGGAGACCGCGCGCTGGTGGGCCGGGATCGACGAGCCGTACCTCCGGGAGGAGCTGAAGGCGGGCCTGAGCTTCGCGATCCTCTCGGCGAGCGAGGTCGCGGGGATGATCCAGTACTACGAGGAGCTCGACCCAGAGTTCCGGCACGCGGGCATGGATCTCTTCCTCGGGACGCGGTTTCAGGATCGCGGGCTCGGAACGGACACGGTGCGGACGATGGCGCGCTACCTCGTCCGCGAGCGCGAGCACCACCGGCTGATCATCGATCCCGCTGCCGACAACGAGCGGGCGATCCGCGTCTACGAGAAGCTCGGCTTCCGACCCGTCGGGATCATGCGCGAGTACTGGCGCGATCCGGATGGCGTCTGGCGCGACGGGCTGCTGCTCGACCTGCTCGCGTCCGAGCTCGCGTAGTTTCCACCTTCTCGGTAACTTTCCACCATGGCGCTGAACATCAAAGACGCCGAGACCGAGCGCCTCGCAACCGAGGTCGCCGCGATGGCAGGAGAGACGAAGACGCGCGCCGTGAAGGTGGCGCTCGAGGAGCGTCGCTCGCGTCTCGTCCGGAAACAGGGCGCGCAGGACCGCGGCGACCGGCTCCAGCGCTTTCTCGAGGAGGAACTCTGGCCCCAGATCCCTCCCGAGGTTCGCGGCCGCCCGATCTCCAAGGAGGAACGCGAGGAGATCCTCGGCTAAGGCCCCGACGGCGTGTGATCGTCGATACCTCGGCGCTGGTGTCGATCACGCTCGAGGAGACGGGGCACGAACGTCTCCTCCGCGTGCTGAAAGACGAGGGAGGTGCGGGAGTCGGAGCCCCGACTCTGGTCGAAACCGGTCTCGTGCTCGAACTGCTGCTCGGCCAGCGGCGTCAGGCGCTCGTCGGAAGATTCTTCGTAGAAGCGGGCCTCGAGGTCATCCCGTTCGGCGAAAACCATTGGCCGGTCGCTCTCGAAGCGTTCGTGCGATTTGGCAAGGGGAGGCATCCGCTCGGTTGAACTTCGGCGACTGCCTGACCTACGCCGTCGCTCGGTTGGCCGACGAGCCGTTGCTCTGCCTCGGCCACGACTTCGCGCAGACGGATCTGACCCTGGCCCACTACTAAGCCGTGCGGGCCGCGAGGCCGGCGACGAGCTCGGCGAGCACGGACGTGTCCACCGGAACCGCCTTGAGGCGATCCTGCGCACGAGTCGCAGCCTAGTCCGCCAGCCCGCGCGCAGCCTCGACGCCGTGGCTCTCGGCGTAGCCGTCACCGTCGAGCACGTCGTCCACGATCTGGAAGAGGAGGCCGAGCTCGCTCCCGAACGCGCGCCAGGGCTGCTGCGCGGTCTCCGCCACCTCGGCCGCCCAGAGCGCCACCCCAACCGACGCGGAGAAGAGCGCGCCCGTCTTCAGCCGATGCAGGTCGGCAAGGTCGCCGCCCGAGCCGGTCACGTCGAGGTACTGGCCGCCGATCATCCCGAGCGTCGCCTGCGCGAGCTCCCGTCCGACCGCGGGCGTTGGATACGAGAGCGCGAGCCGGAAGGCCTCGGCGAGCAACGCGTCGCCGGCGAGCACAGCGACCGCCTCGCCGTAGGCGACGTGCGCGCTCGGCCGGCCGCGGCGCTCGTCGTCGTCGTCGAGCGCGGGCAGATCGTCGTGGACGAGCGAGAACGTGTGCACGAGCTCCACGGCCGCGGCGGCCGGAAGGCAGCGCTCGACCTCGGCACCTGCCGCCTCGGCGACCGCGAGGCAGAGCACGGGCCGGATTCGTTTCCCACCCGATTCGAGCGGATACCGCACGGCCTGCTCGAGGCCGCCCAGCTCGGGACTCAACGCCAGCTCGCCGAGATACCGCTCGACGAACGTGCGTAGCTCGTCAGAGCTGTGGAGGTGCATCCGCCCGAGCGCGCGCCTTCGTCAGCTCGCTCTCGACCTCCTTAGCGAGCTCCGCCAGCTCCGCCAGGACGTCGACCGCCGCCTCGGCGTTCTCCGCCGCCGCGAGCCGCTCCAGCTCGTCGCGCGTCGCCTTCAGCCGCTCGAGCAACTCCTCGGCGCGCCCCAGCGCCGCCTCGGTCTCGTTTCCGCTCATCCGTCCACCTCCATCCGCTCTCGGGCCACGCGGCCCAGGATCCCGTTCACGAGCCGCGCCGCGTCCTCGGACGCATAGCGTTTCGCCAGCACGACGGCCTCGTTGATCGCCACCTCGGCCGGCACGCTCTCACCCTCGAGCTCGTGGATCCCGATCCGCAGGATGTTCCGCTCGAGCGTACCGAGGCGGTCGGCGGTCCAGCCTTCGGCAGCCTCCGTGATCCGGACGTCCAGCTCCTCCGCTCGTGCGGACACGGCCTCCGCCAGCTCGAGCGCGAACGCGTCCGGTGTGCCCTCGTACAGCGTCGTGAGTGGCTGACCCGTGAGATCCCACTGATAGAGGAGGAAGAGCGCGGTGCGCCGTGCCTGACGCCTACCCACCGCCGCGGTCATCGATCGAGCTCCTCGATCGCGACGTCGACGCCGTCGACCTCGAGCCCCGTCGCTGCCCGTAGCGCCTCGGTGACGGAGCGCTGGATCGCGTCGCCGAGCTCGGGCAGCACGGCGCCGTAGCGCGCCGCCACCTCGACGGTCACGTGGACGCTTGCGTCCTTCACGGTCACGTCGAGACCGCGGCGAGGTCGCCGCACCCGAGCGCCGTCCACGAGCTCCGCGGCGGTGACGACGAGCCCGGCGAGCGCCTCTCCCGAGATCCGGATCGACCCGCCCGCGCCCTCGATCAGGTGGCCGTCGTGGCTCATACGGGCGCCAGCGCGGGCAGACGCTCCTCCACGTCGGCGAGGAAGCTCGTCGAGTACTCGCCGCTTCGGAACTCCGGCGAGCGCAGGACGTCGAGCGCGAGCGCCCGCGTGGTCGGAATCCCCTCGAGCTCGAGTTCCTCGAGCGCCCTGATCCCACGGGCGATCGCGGCGTCGCGATCCTCGGCCCAGACGATCAGCTTCGCGATCAGCGAATCGTAATAGGGGGAGATCGAGGAGCCCTCCTCGAGGAAAGTGTCGATCCGCACCCCCGGCCCGAGCGAGGGCCGAAAACGGGTGATCCGCCCCGGCGCCGGGGCAAAATCGCGAGCCGGATCCTCGGCGTTCAGCCGGAACTCGAGCGCGTGGCCGCGCCGCGGCGCACGCCCGGTCAGCGAGAGTGGCTCACCGGCCGCGATCCGCAGCTGCTCGCGCACGACGTCGATTCCGGTCACGAGCTCGCTGACGGGGTGCTCGACCTGGAGACGCGCATTCAGCTCGATGAAGTGAAAGGTGCCGTCCGGGCCGAGCAGGAACTCGAAGGTGCCCGCGTTCTCGTAGCCGATCGCCCGGCATGCGCGCTCGGCCGCAGCCTCCATCTCTTCGCGCCGCTCCGGATCAAGCGCGGGCGAGGGCGACTCCTCGATCAGCTTCTGGTGGCGACGTTGGATCGAGCATTCGCGCTCGCCGAGGGTGAGCACGCCGCCTTGCCGGTCGCAGAGCACCTGGATCTCGACGTGCCGGGCCGGGTCGATTGCCTTTTCGACGTAGAGCGAGCCGTCGCCGAACGCAGCCTCGGCTTCGACCCGCGCGGTCGAGTAGGCGGACTCGAGCTCGTCGGGTGCACGGACGAGCCGCATTCCCTTGCCGCCGCCGCCGGCGGTCGCCTTCAGCAGCACCGGGAAGCCGAGCTCCTCGGCCGCCGCGACGGCCTCCGTGAGCGTCGCCGCTCCTTCGGTCCCGGGGACGAGCGGGACGCGCGCCGCGCGCATCTCCTCCTTCGCGCGGGCCTTGTCGCCCATCCGCTCCATCACCTCGGCGGTCGGCCCCACGAAGACGAGCTCGTTATCGGCGCACGCGCGCACGAAGTCCGGATTCTCCGAGAGGAAGCCGTAGCCGGGGTGGATCGCCTCGCAACCGGTCGTCTCGGCGGCGGCGATGACAGCGGGGATGCTGAGGTAGCTCCGCGAGGCGGCCGGCGGGCCAATCTTCACGGCGTGGTCGGCCAGGCGGACGTGCAGCGAGTCGGCATCGGCAGTCGAGTAGATCGCGACGGCCTCGACGTCGAGCTCGTGCAGCGCCCGGATCACGCGGACGGCGATCTCGCCGCGGTTCGCCACCAGCACGCGCGAGAACACTAGTGGCCCGGCCGGTGATGGTTTCGTGCCGATGGCGCGGGAGCTGCAAGCGATGCAAGGACGCAGGGAGCGTCCAGGCTGGTTTGCCTGGACGCGACTGAGGACGCCGCAGCGCGCCGCAGATCGCGCGCCAGCGGTGCCCTAACTGTCACCGGCCGGGCCACTAGAAGACAGGCGGCGAGGCGATGGGCTCGAGCTCGAAGAGGAGCTGGCCGAACTCGACGACCTGGCCGTTCTCGACGTGGATCGCGGTCACGCGACCGGCATTCTCGGCCTGGAGCTCGTTGAAGAGCTTCATCGCCTCCAGCAGGCAGAGCGTCTGGCCCGCGGCGACAACGTCGCCGACCTCGACGAACGGCGGCGAGCCGGGCTCGGGCGCGCGATAGAAGATGCCCACCATCGGCGACTCGATTCGCGAGGCTGCGAGCGCAGCCGCGGGCAGGATCGGAAGCTCGCCGGGCTCCTCCTCGGCGAGCGGAGCGACGAGCTGGAGCGGCGTCGGCGCGTCGGCTCGTCGCACCGAGACCCGCATCCCGTCGTCCTCGATCTCGACCTCGGCGACGCCGCTCTCCTGGACGATCCGGACGAGCTCGCGGATCCGCTCGGCGCGCGTTTGGTCGACCCCTTCGGCGAGCGAGTCGTCGCGCGAGTGGCGGGCCCGGATCGAGTGGAGCAGCGCCTCCGCCTCGGCGCCGAAGAGCGCGATCAGGACGAGCTCCTCCTCGCTCGCGGCCAGGCCTTTCGCCTCGGCCCGGACGTCCTCGGCGCTCGGCGGATCCTCGTCGAGCGGCAGCCCGTCCGAGAGGAGGGCGACGGCTCGAGCGACGGTCGGATCGATCGGGCTCGGCGTCTTGCCGTAGCGCCCCTGGACGAGCGAGCGGAACTCGTCTACGACCGTGCCGTAGCGGCGCGCGGAGAGGACGTGGATCAGCGCCTGCGAGGCCAGGATCTGCCCGATCGGCGCGGCGAGCGGCGGCCAGCCTGCCTCGCGGCGGATCAGCGTCAGCTCGTCCAGCACCTCGAGCAGGCGATCATCGGCCGAGTGAGAGCGAAGCTGGCCGTCGAGCGCGCCGACGAGTCCCGCAGGCAGGTCGTATTCGGCCGCCCGGACGGAGAGGCGCGGCGCGAGCGGCGCGATCGGGACATCCTCGAGGTGCTCGTCGACGAGGTCGGACGCCTCCCAGAGCCTCGCGACGTCGACGCCGGTTCCCATCCCCATCCCGGCGAGCGCCGAGGCGAGGGACTCGCCGGCGACCCGATGGAGCGAGAGCGCGAGCGGGTAGAGGGCGCAGGCGATCAGGTCCGCGCCGGCGCGCGCCGCCTCGAGCGAGTCGGCGAGCCCCATCCCGGCGGCGCCCTGGCAGTAGAATCCGACGGGCAATCCCGAAGCCTCCGCGATCTGCGCGACGAGCTCGCCGCTCTGGTGCGGCTCGAGCCCGCCGGTGGGATCGTGGATCAGCGCGCGGTTCGCGCCGAGCTCGCCCAGCTCCTTGGCCTGCTCGACGAGCGCCTGCCCCGCATCCGTCTGGCCGGGGCTGTAGACGAGGCCCGCATGGAATTCCTTGCCGGCGCCGACGATCGCCTCTCCGGCCTCGCGCAGGTT